>NZ_BAAAPC010000006.1:29932-203320 GCF_039530945.1 Nocardiopsis rhodophaea | reverse complement strand
GCTGCTGGTCGTAGCCCATTCCCGGCTGGAGCGGCTGCCCGAAGGCGGGCTGTTGGGGCTGCTGCTGGGGGTGGTGCGGGGGGTAGGGCTGCGGTTGCTCGTAGCCGTGCGGGGGCTGCTGTCCGCCACTGGGCTGGCCGTACCCCGGCTGCTGCTCGTAGCCCTGCGGGGCCTGCGGAGGCTGCTGCTGGTACGGCTGGGCGAAGCCGGGCTGCGGCGGGTGCTGGCCGTAGCCGGGCTGCCCACCGGTCCCCGCCTGTCCCGTGCCCGGGTGCGCGTCGGGAGGGGTGGGGCCGGGCGCCGGTTGGCCGTCGGCCGGACGGTCCTGGGGGTGTGGTCCGTTGGGCGGGGTCTCGCTCATCATGTCCCTTGGGTATGCCGCTTGCGTTGGGCCGATCGTCACGTCCGACCGCCCGGGATCGAGGGGCACCGCGAGCGGTTCTCGCGGTCGGTTCCTAGGCGACCCTAGTCTTCCACCACGTACGGGGCGGTAACGAAGTCGATCAGTTCTTCGACGCGCCCGAGGAGTTCTGGTTCCAGATCGGCATACGACCGTACCGATCCCAGGATGCGCCGCCAGGCTTCTCCCGGCTTCTCCCGGCTGCCCAGCGCCCGCAGTACCCCCTCCTTCCACGGGATGCCGCGCGGCACCTCCGGCCAGGCGTCGATGCCCAGGACGGACGGCTTCACCGCCTGCCAGACGTCGACAAAGGGGTGGCCCGCGACCAGGACGTGCGGTGAGGTCACCTCGGCGGCGATCCGGCTCTCCTTGGAGCCCGGTACCAGGTGGTCGACCAGGACGCCGAGCCGCCGATGCGGACCGGGCGCGAAGTCGCGCACGACCTCGGGCAGGTGGTCGACCCCCTCCAGGTACTCGACGACCACGCCCTCCACGCGCAGATCGTGGCCCCACACCCGCTCCACGAGCTCGGCGTCGTGGACGCCCTCCACGTAGATCCGACCCTCCTTGGCCACCCGGGAGCGCGCGTGCTGGACCGCGATCGAGCCGGAGGCGCTGCGGGCGGGCCCGCGCGATGCCGCTGCCGGGCGCACGAGGGTGGCGGGCGCTCCGTCGACCAGGAAGGCGGCCGGGGTGAGGTCGAACACTCTCCGCCCGCCGTGTCGGTCTTCCAGGGTGACGGTGGTTTTGTCCCAGTCGACCACGGCTCCGCAGAACCGCTCGTCGGCGGACTCCACGACGAGGTCGCGCTCGATGGGGACCTCGGCGACCCGGCCCTTGCGGGGGCGGCGCCAGTCGCCCGCCAGGACGTCGCCGCCGTAGCGGTCGCCATAGGACCGCCATCCGGAACCGGTCCCGGTGTCATTGCCTGAGTCGGTGCGCACGGCCCCGGATTGTAGTGGCGGCATCGGTCAACCGGGTGCGAGCTTCCCCAGTTCGCGGACGCTGGCGCGGGGCGGCTGGGCCCGACAGGGGTCGCGCCGCCGGTCCGAATCCGGAACGACCTTGCGATGGAGGCTAGAATTAGCACTCAAGACCACGGAGTGCCAGGAGGTGAGCGCGTGCTCGACGACCGGAAACTCGCGGTCCTGCGTGCCATCGTCGAGGACTACGTGTCCACGAAGGAGCCCGTGGGATCGAAGGCCTTGGCGGATCGGCACACCCTCGGTGTCTCACCGGCGACGATCCGCAATGAGATGGTGGCTCTCGAAGAAGAGGGGTACATCACCCAGCCGCACACCAGCGCCGGCCGGATCCCCACCGACAAGGGCTACCGCCTCTTCGTCGACCGTCTGTCCACGGTCAAGCCCCTGTCAGCGGCGGAACGCAGGGCGATCGAGACGTTCCTCGGCGGTGCCGTCGACCTTGACGAGATCGTGACCCGCACGGTGCGACTGCTCGCGCAGCTGACCCGGCAGGTGGCGATCGTCCAGTATCCGTCTCTGACCCGCTCGGCCGTGCAGCACGTCGAACTCGTGCCGCTGGGTCCGCAGCGCGTGATGATGGTGTTGATCACCGACACCGGACGGGTGGAGCAGCGGGTGATCGACCACCTCGACTGGGTCGACGACGACAGCGTCGAAAACCTCCGGACTCTGCTCAACCGGCTGCTGGTCGGCAAGTGGCTGACCGATGTTCCGCCCGCCGTGGCCGATGTGCCCTCGCTGGTTCCCGCCGACGAGCGGCGAATGGCGGCGTCGGTGCTGTCGGTCCTGTTGGAAAGCCTTGTGGAGAGCCGCGAGGAGAAGATCGTCCTGGCGGGAACGGCGAATCTCGCCGCGATGGATTTCTCGGCTAGCCTTCGGGAGGTACTCGAAGCGCTGGAAGAGAACGTGGTCCTCATCCGTTTGCTTGGTGAGGCGGGGGACCCCTCCTCGCTCACGGTACGCATTGGCGAAGAGAACTCCCATGAGGGCCTCAGATCGACCTCGATCGTCTCCGCTGGTTACGGGATCGGTGATCACTCGCTGGCCAAGCTCGGTGTGGTCGGTCCGACACGCATGGATTACCCCGGAACGATGGGAGCGGTACGCGCTGTGGCTCGGTACGTAGGCACGATTTTGGCGGGGCAGTAAGTGGCGAACGACTATTACGAGATCCTCGGTGTGCGCCGGGACGCGTCCAAGGACGAGATCAAGAAGGCTTACCGCCGACTCGCCCGTGAGCTGCACCCGGACGTCAACCCCGACCCGGCCACCCAGGAGCGCTTCAAGGAAGTGACGCAGGCCTACGAGGTCCTCTCCGACGACGACAAGCGCCGCATGTTCGACATGGGCGCCGACCCGTTCGCGCCCGGTGGCGGCGCGGGTGCCGGAGCCGGCGGCTTCGGCGCGACGGGTTTCCCCTTCGACGACATCATGAACGCCTTCTTCGGCGGCGGTCACCCGGGCGGTGGACGGGGTCCGCGCGACCGGGTGCGCCGCGGACGCAGCATCAAGGTGCGCGTCGAGCTCGACCTCTCCGAGGCGGCCTTCGGTGTCACCAAGGACGTGACATTCCCCACCGCCGTCCTGTGCGACACCTGCCAGGGCGAGGGGACGGCCAAGGGCACCCACCGCCGCACCTGCGACATGTGCCAGGGACGCGGTGAGGTCTCCCAGGTCGCGCGCTCGTTCCTGGGCCAGGTCATGACCACCCGCCCCTGCCCGCAGTGCTCGGGCCAGGGCAGCGTGATCACCGACCCCTGCGCCGACTGCTCGGGCGAGGGCCGTGTCCGCGAGAAGGTCACCCGCAAGGTGCAGATCCCGGCCGGCGTCGAAGACGGCACCCAGATCCAGCTCGCCGGCGAGGGTGAGGTCGGCCCCAACGGCGGCCCGCGCGGCGACATCTTCCTGGAGATCGTGCAGCGTCCGCACCCCATCTTCGAGCGGCGCGGCGACGACCTGCACTGCACGATCACCGTCCCCATGACGGCGGCGGCCCTCGGCGCCTCGTTCACCTTCGAGACGCTCGACGGCACCGAGGAGATCGACCTGCGGCCGGGCACCAACTCCGGGCACGTCATCACCCTGGCGGGCCGGGGCAGCAAGCGGCTCGACGGCAACGGACGCGGCGACCTGATGATCCAGGTCGACGTGGAGACGCCGGCCAAGCTCGACGAGGAGCAGGAGGCGCTGCTGCGCAAGTTCGCCGAGCTGCGAGGAGAGGACCAGCCGCCGGGCAAGTTCAGCCCGGGCCACAGCGGCCTGTTCTCCAAGCTGCGCGACGCTTTCGGCGCCAGGTAACAGGCGAGAACAAGGGGATTGCGTTGACACCTCCGGTTTTCCTGACCGGGGCGGGTGAGCTCGACCAGGACCGCGTGCTGCTGTCCGGACCCGAGGGGCGGCACGCGGCCGTGGTCCGACGTATCACCGTCGGCGAGACCGTGGATCTCGTCGACGGCGCGGGGACGCGGGCACGCTGCGTGGTCACCGACGTCGCCAAGGACTCCGTCGTCTGCGCGGTCCGGGAGCGCCACGTCGAGCCGCGGCCCAGCCCGGCCATCACGGTCGTGCAGGCGCTGCCCAAGGGTGACCGCGGCGAACTGTCGGTCGAGGTCATGACCGAGGCCGGGGTCGACGCGATCGTGCCGTGGTCGGCCGAGCGCTGTGTGACCCGTTGGAGGGCCGAGCGTGCCGCCAAGTCGCTGGCCAAGTGGCGCGCCACGGCCCGCGAGGCGGCCAAGCAGGCCCGGCGCAGCCGGATACCCGACGTCGCCGATCTGGCGGCCACCCGCGACGTGACCGCCCTGCTCGCCGCCGCCGACCTGGGCATCGTCCTGCACGAGGACACCGAGGAGCGGCTGTCCGCGGTCAAGCTCCCCGAAGGCGGGGCCGGGGATGCTCCCGCAAGCGGCATCGTCATCGTGGTGGGCCCCGAGGGCGGATTCACCGATGCCGAACTGCGGGCCTTCGACGAGGCCGGAGCCGTGCGCGCCCTCCTCGGGCCGACCGTGCTGCGCACCTCCACCGCAGGCGTCGCCGCGCTCGCCGTGCTGCAGGCCCGCAGCGGCCGCTGGTAGCGCGTTCGGCTACATCTCCGGGGTGCCGGTCGCCGGTACCGGCGACTCAGCCGACGCCTCGGTGGTCTGGCCTGTCTCGCTGTCGGGCGACGGTGTGCTGCTGGTGTCGTCCTCGCCGCCCGAGCCCTGGTCCCCGCCGTCACCCGTGTCGGTGCCGCCGGGGTCGGTGTCCGCGGTGCCGTCGGGACTGTCGGGGTCCTGGGTCGGCACGCAGGCGGTGCGGTCGGTGCCTCCGCCGGAGTCCTGACCGTCGTCCTTGTCGTCGGAGTCGTCCCCCTGATCGGGGTCCCCGGACGGCCGTCCGCTGGGGGTACGGCCGGGCGGGCAGGCGGCGGCCGTCGTCGCGCCGTCGCTGGCCGCACCGTCATCGGGCGAGGCGTCCTCGGCCTCGGGGCCGGTCGGGGACGGGCTGTTCTCCGGCTCCTGCCCGCGCGTTCCGGAATCCGGCGCGACCGGACCCCGCAGCTCGCCGGCGGCCCGCCCGCTGCTGTCGCGCTCACTCGTGGTGTCGCTCGGTGCGGTCGGCGAGGTCAGCGACGACGGCAGCAGCTGCTCGCGGACCTGCGGGGTGCCGATCAGAACAGACCCGGCGATGAGCGCCGCCGCGCCCACGGCCAGGACGGGACGGATCCAGGGCAGGCCGAAGGTCCACCACACCCGGCGCTGCTCGGTTCGGGCGCGGATCTTCTCCAGCCCCTCGGGAGAGGGCGTGACGGAGTCGGCCTCGGCGCGCAGGATGGCGCGCAGGCGCTCGTCGATGGCCTCGTCGTATGGGTCGGTCATGTCGTCTGCTCCAGAACCGTGCGGAGCGCGGCGATGCCCCGCGCGGTATGGCTCTTCACCGCGCCCCGGCTGATGCCCATGGCGTCGGCGATCTGTGCCTCGGAAAGATCACCGTAGTACCGGAGCACGATAGCTTCGCGCTGTCGGGTGGGCAGTCGGCGCAGCGCCCTGATCACGGCGGTGCGTTCCAGCTCACCGAGGGCACCATGCTCGGCGCTGGGGGCGTCGGGGAGCGCCTTGGGGACGTGCTTCTCGACGACGGCCCGGTGCCGCAGCACCGACCGGGCGCGGTTGACCACGGACTGGCGCAGATAGGACAGTGCCTTGCTCGGGTCCCGCAACCGGCGCCAAGCGCCGTGCATGGCGACGAATGCGTCTTGGACGACTTCTTCGGCGGTCGCGTGATCGCGAACGAGGAGGACGGCCAATCGGACCAGGGGCCGGTAGTGCTCGCTGTACAGCTGAGTCACCGCTTGGTCGGCATCCCATCCGACCGATGTCATCGCCGCTGCGGAGGCTCCCGCGACCATCGTTTCTGTCACGTCCCTTGGACGCGCGCCCTTGTCGCCGGGTTTACGAAAGGGCATGCCGGTTCTTCTCACCTGATTGTGTTGTCCGACCCTGGTGTGTGCCGGGAGGGGTCATCGGTTCCCTTCGGGCGCGGTTCGCCGCGCCGTCACCGTCCGTGAGCGAGGCGACCATAGCAAAACCGGCGCGGCGTGGGCGAAGTCACGCGAAGCAACAGAATAGCCCTCTTCGGTACGCCCCGGGGGCCGGAATCAGCGCCGCGTTCGGTCCCGCCCGCATCCGGCCGGCAGGCCGGGCGCGGCATCTCGGCTGACGGCGGGCGGGAGCGCGCGCCCGACCTTCGTCCTCGCTAGAGTGCGGGGTGGACGATTGCTTCGCCGTAGGGGAGACAACCGAGGGAGGGCCGGTGGCCAGGACCGCAGCCGACTGCCTGTTCTGCAAGATCGTCGCGGGCGAGGTGCCCGCCGAGATGGTGCGGGAGGGCGAGCGCACGGTCGCCATACGCGATATCAATCCGCAGGCGCCCACCCATGTGCTGTTGATCCCGCGCGACCACTACCCCGATGCCGGCGCCGTCGGCAGGGCGGGCCTCGGCCTGATGGACGAGATCGCCCGCGAGGCGCACGAGGTGGCCGTCGGCGAGGGCATCGCCGAAAGTGGCTACCGGCTCGTCTTCAACACCGGTACCGGGGCCGGGCAGACCGTCTTCCATGTGCACGGCCACCTCCTGGGAGGCCGCGGTCTGGAGTGGCCGCCCGGGTAGGCCTGCGGTCCGCGGGTCCGGGGTGGCGCCGTTGATAGAATTCAACCGACAACAGCCTTCGCTGGGACCTCTGCGATCACGCCACTGAGCGTGAGTGGTCGCGTCGCCTCTCAGCCGGAGCCCCTGAGTCACCATGATGCCGACGGATTCGAGAGGTAGGGGCGAGACGGCCGCAAGGCCACACCATGGTCGAGTCAACACAACACAGCACCCAGGTGAAGATCGTGGTGCCCGAAGAGCACACCATGGTCAACCTGCTGGGATCTGGCGACGAACTCCTGCGGACGGTCGAGCGCTCCTTCGATAGCGACATCCACGTCCGGGGGAACGAGATCACCATCAGCGGCAGCCCCGAAGAGACCGCGCTGGCCGTGCGCTTGATCGAGGAACTCATCGAGCTCGCCAAGAACGGCGCCCACCTCACCCCCGACGCCGTCGACCGGACGCTGGCCATGCTCCGCTCAACGAGCGGCGAGCGCCCCGCGGACGTGCTGACGATGAACATCCTCTCGGCGCGGGGCCGCACCATCCGTCCCAAGACGCTCAACCAGAAGCGCTACGTCGACTCCATCGACAAGCACACCATCGTCTTCGGTATCGGCCCGGCCGGGACCGGCAAGACCTACCTGGCCATGGCCAAGGCGGTCAAGGCGCTGCAGAACAAGCAGGTCAACCGGATCATCCTCACGCGTCCCGCCGTCGAGGCCGGAGAGCGGCTGGGCTTCCTGCCCGGCACGCTCTACGAGAAGATCGACCCGTATCTGCGGCCGCTCTACGACGCCCTGCACGACATGCTGGACCCCGATTCGATCCCCAAGCTGATGGACTCGGGGACCATCGAGGTGGCACCGCTGGCCTACATGCGCGGGCGTACCCTGAACGACTCCTTCATCATCCTCGACGAGGCCCAGAACACCTCGCCCGAGCAGATGAAGATGTTTCTGACCCGGCTCGGCTTCGGCTCGAAGATCGTGGTCACCGGTGACGTCACCCAAGTCGACCTCCCCGGCGGAACGTCCAGCGGCCTGCGCACCATCGAGCGGATCCTGGACGGCATCAACGACATCGGCTTCTGCTGGCTCGACAGCAACGACGTCGTGCGACACAAGCTCGTGAGCGCGATCGTCGACGCCTATGGGCGGTATGACTATGAGCAGAGCAACCGGCAGGACGACCAGCAGGGCAACAGTCACCGCAAGGGCCGCTCCGGTACCCGCCCGGGCACCCCGTCGGCGGGCGCGCGCGGCCCGGACACCCCGGCCGGCTCCGACGGCACCACCGCCGGCGGCGCCGGATGACCCCCTGCGGGCGATCCCGCGGGGCCCACGAACAGATAAGGCGCGCAAAGCAATGAGTATCGACGTCGCGAACGAGTCCGGCGTCCCGGCGGACGAGGAGCGGCTGGCCCGGCTGGCCCGTTACGCCCTCGACGCGATGCGGGTGCACCCGCTCGCGGAGCTGTCCATCGTCCTCGTCGACGAAGACCCCATGACCGAGCTGCACGTCCGCTGGATGGACGAGCCCGGTCCGACCGACGTGCTGTCCTTCCCCATGGACGAGCTACGCCCGGGGAACGGGGACCGCACCTCCGAGCCGGGCATCCTGGGCGACGTGATCATCTGCCCCCAGGTGGCCGCGAAGCAGGCGGAGAAGGCCGGTCACAGCGCGCAGGACGAGATCGACCTGCTGTGCACGCACGGCATCCTGCACCTGCTCGGCTACGACCACGCCGAGCCCGAGGAACACCGGGAGATGTTCGGCCTGCAGGGCGAGATCCTGGCGGGGTGGCGCGCACTCCTCGCGGCCGAGGCCGCCGATTCCACCGGTGAGAGGGACGACACCACCAGATGAGCGTCACCGGCGCCGCTGAAAGCCCTGTTCTCTCGGCCCTCTCGGCGGTCGCCTCGCAGTACGGCGGACCGGTCGCGCCGGCCGTCGCGGTCCACAGTGCGATCCCGCCCATCGGCGCGTTCACCGCCGCGGCCGTCCTCACCGTGCTCGCCGCGTTCTTCGTCAGCGCTGAGGTCGCCGTCACCCGCACCGCGCGGACGGGTATCGGCCACCTCGTCGACTCCGGGCGGGTCGGCGCGGGGCGACTGGAGGCCATCGCCGCCGATCCCGCGCGCCACCTCAACGTGGTGCTGCTGCTCCGGGTGGTCTGCGAGGTCCTGGCGGGGCTGGCGCTGGCGGTCGGCTTCATCGGACGCTTCGGGCTGAACTGGACGGCCGTCGCGCTGACCGGCGTGCTGATGATCCTCGTGGACTACGTGCTCATCGGGGTCACCCCGCGCATCCTGGGCCGCCAGTTCGCCGGGTCCATCGCGCTGGCCAGCGCGACCCTCGTGGCGCCCGTCGCCGTGGTCGTCGGTCCGCTGGCGCGCGTTCTCGTCCGCGTCGGGCGCGGCCTGACCCCGCGCGGCAAGGGCGACCGGGAGGGTCCGTTCAGCAGTGAGGACGAGCTGCGGCGCATGGTCGACCTGGCCGAGCGGGGCCACGTGATCGACGCCGAGGAACGGCAGATGATCCACTCGGTGTTCAAGCTCGACGACACCTCGGTCCGCGAGGTCATGGTGCCGCGCACCGACATCGTGTTCGTCGACCACGACGCCGCGCTGGACGACTGCCTGAACCTGGCGCTGCGCAGCGGGTTTTCCCGGATCCCGGTGATCGGGGAGGACGAGGACGACGTCATTGGCATCCTCTACATCAAGGACGTGGCCGCGCGCATGCGCGATCTGTGGGCCGGGAGGGGCGGCTCCGCAGCGGCCGAGCGGACCACGGCGCGCGATGTCATGCGCCCCGGCTACTTCGTTCCGGACTCCAAGCCCATCGACGGGCTGCTGCGCGAGATGCAGCAGAAGCGCACCCACGTGGCGGTGGTGATCGACGAGTACGGCGGTACGGCCGGTCTGGTCACGATCGAGGACATCGTCGAGGAGATCGTTGGAGAGATCACCGACGAGTACGACGACGAGACCCCGCCGATCGAGCGGCTCGGGGAGGGCCGGGCGCGGGTCACCGCACGGCTGCCGCTGGGCGAGCTGGCCGAGCTGTTCGAGGTGGAGCTGGACGCCGCCGATGTCGAGACCGTCGGCGGGCTGCTGGCCTACGCCCTGGGGCGGGTTCCGATCAGCGGCTCCCGCGCGGACTACGCTGGGCTCAGGCTGACCGCCGAAGAGGCGGTCGGGCGCCGCAACCGGACAGCGACGGTCCTGGTGGAGCGGATCACGGACGAGCCGGGGGAGGCGGGCCACGCCGACTCCGCCGAGAGCGACTGACACCCGCCGCCCGGCGGCACCGCACGATCGGTGATGCGTTCACCGGTGACCCGACGAATGGAGAACAGACCCGTGACCGATACGGCCCCGCGCGACCTCGACCCTGAGGACGAGAAGCTCATCACGCTGGCCCGCGCGTCCCGCGCACGCAACGGGGCGCGCGAGGGCGCGGCGGTGCGCGATGAGACCGGCCGCACGTACGTGGCGACCACGGTCGACCTGCCCGCGCTGCGCCTGTCGGCCCTCCAGGCCGCCGTCGCGGCGGCGGTGTCCAGCGAGGCCGAGACGCTGGAGGCGGCCGTCGTGGTCACCGCCGCCGACGGGCTGTCCGAGGACGACACCGCGGTGGCGGCGGATCTGAAGACGTCCACGCTGCTACTGGTCGCGCCCGACGGTACCCCGCAGAGCATCACGCGCTGACGCCGAGATCCGGGCGCCGGGCCCGCGCCCGCACCCACGTGCGCGGACGCACGCCCGTTCCTGGTCCCGAGCGCCCTCTGATACAGGTGACACTGGAGTAATGAACGACCTCGACTTCGAGAAGCTGCGAGTTCCGCTCGCCATGCCCTCCTACCCGGAGGGGTTCCGCAGCGGGTTCGCCTGCTTCGTCGGCCGGCCCAACGTCGGCAAGTCGACGCTGATGAACGCGCTGGTAGGACAGAAAGTCGCGATCACCAGCAACCGCCCGCAGACCACCCGGCGCACGGTGCGGGGGATCGTGCACCGCGACGACGCCCAGCTGATCGTCGTGGACACCCCCGGCCTGCACAAGCCCCGCACGCTGCTGGGCGAGCGGCTCGACAGCCTCGTCCGCTCGACGCTGGTCGAGGTCGACGTCATCGTGTTCTGCGTCCCGGCCAACGAGCCGATCGGCCGCGGCGACACCTACATCGCGGGCGAGCTCGCCGCGCAGACCGACACCCCGGTCGTCGCCGTGGTCACCAAGACCGACCTGGCCGACAAGCGGCAGATCGGCGAGCAGCTGATGGCCGTGGACCGCCTGGGGGAGTGGGCCGACATCGTGCCGGTCTCGGCCGACAGCGGGTTCCAGGTCGATACCGTCACCGACGTCCTCTGCGGCCACCTGCCCGAGGGGCCGCCGCTGTACCCGGACGGCGATCTCACCGACGAGCCCGAGGAGATGCTGGTCGCCGAGCTCATCCGGGAGGCGTCCCTCGAAGGCGTCCGCGACGAGCTGCCGCACTCGATCGCGGTGGTGGTCGACGAGATGGCCCCGCGCGCGGACGCCCCGCCGGGCAGGGAGCTCATCGACATCTACGCCTCGCTGTATGTGGAGCGCCCGAGCCAGAAGGCCATCGTGATCGGCGCGAAGGGCGCCCGGCTGCGCCAGGTCGGCTCGGCCGCGCGCAAGCAGATCGAGGGGCTGCTGGGCAGCAGGGTCTATCTGGACCTGCGGGTGCGTGTCGCCAAGGACTGGCAGCGCGACCCCAAGCAACTGCGGCGGTTGGGCTTCGACCAGCAGACCTGACGCCGGAGGCCGACCCCGGCGCTGGGCTTCGCGCCCGGACCGCTGTCCCGGGTCTTCGTGGCCGTCGCCACCACGGCGGCCCCGCCCGGCGTGCCGTGGACGCGCCCGAGACCCCGCGGGCGGACCGCGGACCGCGCGGCCGTTCGAAGCGGGCGCGTGCCCGAGCCCGGCCGTCGTCGGCCCGCTCGTACCGCACGTGGGCACCGACGCCAGGGCGGGGCCGTGCTCCCCGCGGCCGGGAAGGTCCGTGGCGGCGGCGTCGCCGAGAAGGCCGACGGCCTGCCGCGGCCGCGGAGCGCGACGACGGTCCGCGGCCGCGGCGAGCGGTCGACGCCACGTCGTTCGGCGCCCCTCCGGAATCCCCCCGACCGCGTCGGTCGAGGCGTCCCCGCGCCCGCCGTCGGCGGTCAGTTCTGGTGGTTCAGGTCTCCGGCCAGGGCCGCCGCCGTGCGCTGCACGATGGGCGCGGCCCTCTCGACGAAGTCCCAGCTGACCCGGGCCTCCGGGCCGGAGATCGAGACGGCCATCATGGCCGGGCCGCCCTGGACGCCGACCGCTAGGCAGCGCACCCCGATCTCCTGTTCGCCGTCGTCGATGGCGTATCCGCGCTCACGGATCCGGGCCAGCTCGGAGGCGAACGCCTCGGGTGTCGTGATGGTGCGGTCGGTGGCGGCCGGCATGCCGGTGCGCCGCACGGTGGCCAGCGCCTCGTCCTCGGGCAGCTGGGCGAGCAGGGCCTTGCCGACACCGGCGGAGTGCGGCAGGACGCGTCGGCCGACCTCCGTGAACATGCGCATAGCGTGCGGGGAGGGGACCTGCGCGACGTAAACGACCTTGTCCCCGTCGAGCATCGCCAGGTTCGCGGTCTCGCCGAGGTCCTCCACGAGCTGCGACAGATGAGGCCGGGCCCAGGTACCGAGCATGCGGGAGGCGCTCTCGCCGAGGCCGATCAGCCGGGGGCCCAGGGCGTACCGCCGCGAGGGCAGCTGCCGCACGTACCCGTTGCCGACCAGGGTGCGGATGATCCGGTGGATGGTGGGCAGGGGCAGGCCGGAGGCGTCGGCCAGTTCGCTCAGGGAGATCTCCCCGCCCGCGTCGGCCATGATCTCCAGCAGCGCGAAGGCCCGGTCCAACGATTGGACCCCGCCGGCGCGCGGGCGGGTGCCGGGCAGGGGATCGGAGTCCGACCCGGCGGCGCCGGTGGCTCCTGGGGCAAGGGGATCGGCGGCGCCGTTGCCGCCGGCCGCTGTCGATGACGTTGCCAAGGGTCTCCAGCTCCCAACACGTGACCGCTTCGATCGGTGTTCTCGGTTCCTCGCGGTCGCACTCTTCGGAGTTCTCATTCTGCGATACGGAAGCAGTGGAGGATACCCGTTTGGGGTTCCCGAGGGCCCGCTCGTGGTGCTCGTGGTGGCCCCGGGGTGAGGTCTCTCCGCCGCTTGCTCTTGTTCTTCCGAATTGTAGAAGTTAATGTCCGCTATATAGAAGCACTCGGATCGGGATTCTGTAGGGGCAGCCCGGCCGTGGCCGACCGGAGTGACGAAACGGAAAGGGTCATCAGCAGTGGGTATGCAGGGTTCACCGCGGGGCGGCGCGGACCTGGCCGGTATCGGCCTGGACGATCTGAACGATGCCCTTGACAGGCGGCTGGCCGATGCCGACGCCAGGTTGCTGGAGCGGTATCCAGGGGAGCGGGGGCGGCGCCAACCGGTGCACACCGTCTACGTCCCCGCCGACCGCGTCCATTCGGGGATCGCGCGTGCGTGGGGCGACCAGGCCCTCCACCTTCTGGCCGAGACCGCGCCCGACGCCACCGCCCTGGCGGCGGCGACCGGCCTGGCCGAGGACATGGTGGCCGACTGCCTCCCCCGCGTCCTGGACAAGCTGCGCACCGAACCCGTGGAGGACCTCAGGATCGACCTGGAGGACGGCTACGGCAGCCGCTCCGACACTGAGGAGGACCGCCACGTGCGGGAGGCCGCCGCGGCTCTGTGCGCCGATCTGGCGGCGGGCGCGGCCCCGCCCTACGTCGGCATCCGAATGAAGGGCATGGAGGCCGCCGGGCGGCACCGGGGTCTGCGTACCCTGGCCCTGTTCCTCGGGGCCGTGCTCGACGGCGCCGGCGACCTGCCGGACGGCTTCGTCCTGACCCTGCCCAAGATCACCTCGGTGGAGCAGGTCGAAGCGATGGTGTGGGTGACCGAGCAGCTGGAGTCGCGGTTCGGGCTCGACACGGGGCGGCTCGGCTTCGAGCTGCAGATCGAGACCCCGCAGTCCATCCTTGCCCCCGACGGCACCGCCGCCGTGGCCCAAATGGTGCACGCGGGCGGCGGGCGCGTCACCGCCCTGCACTACGGCACCTACGACTACAGCGCCGCGTGCGGGGTCACCGCCGCCTACCAGAGCATGGCGCACCCGGCGGCCGACCACGCCAAGGCGGTCATGCAGCTGGCCGCCGCGGGAACCGGGGTGTGGCTGTCGGACGGGTCCACCAACGTGCTCCCGGTGGGGACGCCGGAGGACGTGCACGCCGCCTGGCGCCTGCACGCCGGACTGGTCCGCCGCTCCCTGGAGCGGGCCTTCTACCAGGGGTGGGACCTGCACCCGCACCAGCTCCCCACCCGCTACCTGGCCACCTACGCCTTCTACCGGGAGGCCTTCGCCCCGGCGGCCGACCGCCTCAGGGCCTACCTCGGCGCGCTGGACAGCGGCGTCCAGGACGAACCGGCGACCGCCCAGGCCCTGTCCGCGGCCCTGGTGCGCGGCCTGCGCTGCGGCGCGCTGGGCGAGCGCGAGGTGGAGAAGGCCACGGGGGCGAGCGTCGACAGCCTCACCTCGCTGGCCGCCCGCCGTGTGGGCTGAGCCGGATCCGGGCTCCGCGCATGACGAACGCGGGGTTCCCGGGGGAACCCCTTGCATCCAGCTAACTCGGACGGTGGGCCGCGCCGCCACCGCGATGAATTGACCTGTGGACCACGAGTGGGATGGGACGTTATGGCACAACACGACTACGACCTGACCATCCGCGCACGCCGGGCGGTGGCGGGGGATGAGGAGCGCGCCGTCGAGATCGGCGTGAGAGAGGGGCGGATCGCCGCAGTGGCGGCCCTGGGCGCCGGGCTTGACGCCGACCGAACCGTCGACCTCGCCGACGACGAGGTGCTGCTCCCCGGCCTCGTCGACAGCCACGTGCACGTGAACGAGCCCGGCCGGACCGAGTGGGAGGGCTTCGCCACCGCCACGCGCGCCGCCGCGGCCGGCGGTGTCACCACGATCGTCGACATGCCGCTGAACAGTGTCCCGCCCACGACGACGGTCGAAGGGCTGCACGTCAAGCGCGACGTCGCGCGTGACCAGGTCGCCGTCGACGTCGGGTTTTGGGGCGGGGCCGTTCCGGAGAACACCGGGCCGCGGACGTCCGACGAGCTGCGGGCCCTGCATGAGGAGGGCGTCTACGGCTTCAAGTCGTTCCTCTCGCCCTCGGGCGTCGACGAGTTCGGCCACCTGAGCCCCGAGGAGTACCGTGCCGCCGTCGCCGCAATCGGCGCGTTCGGCGGGATGATCATCGTGCACGCCGAGGATCCGCGCGTCCTTGAGGCCGCCCCGCCGGCCCAGGGCCGCACATACGCCTCCTTCCTCGCCTCCCGGCCCGACGAGGCCGAGCACGCGGCGATCCGGCTCGTCATCGACACCGCGCGGGCCACCGGCACCCGGTCGCACATCCTGCACCTGTCCACCGCGACCGCCCTGCCGCTGATCAAGGAGGCCAAGGACGACGGTGTTCCGCTCACCGTCGAGACCTGCCCGCACTACCTCACCATCGCCGCTGAGGAGGTGCCCGCCGGGGCGACGCAGTTCAAATGCTGCCCGCCCATCCGCGGGGCGGCCAACCGGGACGCCCTGTGGCGGGCCCTGGGCGAGGGCCTTATCGACTGCGTGGTCAGTGACCACTCGCCGAGCACCCCCGACCTCAAGGAACTGGGTACCGGCGACTTCGGCACGGCGTGGGGCGGGGTGTCGGGCCTGCAGGTGGGGTTCCCGGCCGTCTGGACGGAGGCCCGCACGCGCGGGTACGCGCTCAGCGACGTGGTGCGCTGGATGGCGCGGCGCCCCGCCGAGATCGCGGGCGTGCGCGGCAAGGGGCGTCTGGAGGTCGGCTACGACGCCGACTTCGCCGTGGTGGCCCCCGACGCCTCCACCCGCATCGACGCCGCGACCCTGCAGCACAAGCACCCGCTGAGTGCCTATGACGGCCGGGAACTGACGGGCGTGGTCCGGCAGGCCTGGCTGCGCGGCGCGCCCGTCGACCCGCAGCGGCCCCGAGGGCGGCTGCTCCGGCGGTAGCCGACGGAAACCGGCGCTGGGTGCGGCCGTGGCCCCGGACGCGAGCGCGTCCGGGGCCACGGCTCTGTCGGGTACGACCGACCCGCGGGACGTGTCAGAGCACGCGCTCACCACGGCCCCGGTTGGCCGGTCCGGGAGGTCAGCCGCAGTACTCGGCCTCCTTGCCGATGACGCGCTGGGGGCAGTCCGCGTAGTCGAGGAGGTGCATGACGGCTTCGCGGTTGCGCGTGGTCTCCCTGGGGATCACCTCGTCCGGCGGGTAAAAGCCGCCGCCGGACTGGCTGGAGGGGTACATCTCGAAGGTGTAGTTGAAGATCCGCTGCTCGCCCCACAGCCAGTCGTTGATCGTCCCGTCCGTGATGTACAGGTCGCTGGACTGCTCCGGGGTGTAGCCGTTGGTCCGCGCCATGAGGCGGCCGAGTTCGGCGTGGGTGTTGTAGTCGTCCGGTGTCATGCCGGGCCCGGTCTCGTCGTAGGTGTAGCCGTAGGGCCACAGGATCAGCTCACTGTAGGTGTGCCAGTCGATGGCGACCGTGATCTGCTGCTCGCCGTTGACGATGCGGCCGCGTACGAAGTCGGCGACGGCCCTGACCTCGGGGGCGGACTCGGGGGAAGCGCCGCGGTAGGTCTGGGAGCCGGGCCACCCCGACGATCCGCCGCAGCAGCCCCAGTTGTAGTCCCAGTTGCGGTTCATGTCGGTTCCCACCGCGGAGGTGCGCGGGTTGGGCTGGCGGTTCTTGCGCCAGTGGCGGTAGCTTCCCGTGACGATGTCGTACTCGCTGCCGTCGGGGTTGAGGTTGGGCAGGATCCAGATCTCCCGGCTGTTCAGGTAGTCGGTGATCTCCCGGTCCCGGCCGTACTCGTCGGTGAACAGCCCCAGGAGGTAGACCGCCATCTCGACGGTGAGGTGTTCACGCGCGTGCTGGGAGTGGGTGAACAGGACCTCCGGCTCGTCCTCGTCGGTCTCGACGTTGCCGCTGATCTTGACGGCCATGATGTCCCGGCCCCGGTAGGAGGAGCCGATCACGTATTTCTTCGCGATGTCGGGGTGGTCGGCGACCGTCGTGTCCACGACCTCGGTCAGCTCGTCGAAGTTGTGGAAGTCGGAGTCGCTCGGTGGGAAGTCCTGGAGTCCCGGAGCGCCGGACGCGCCCGCATCGGGCAGCTCGACGAGGTCGTAACCGAGCGCGTCGACACGGTCGGCCTCGGCCGGTGTGGCGGTGATGACCAGCGATTGCTCGCCCACCTCGTCGATGGCGACGCCGGTCCGGGCGATCTCGGTGCGTTCTTGGGGGGTCGAGGCGCCGGCGACCGCGTAGCGCTGGGGCGGTGTCTCGTCCGAAGCGGACGCGGGGGCGGCGGTCATGGCGGTGCTCAGGAAGAGGGGGATGAGGGCAGCGGGGATGAACAGTCTTCGCCGTTGCACAGTGCCTCCTGTGGGGGATGTGGGGGGAGGTGAGGCGCTGAACTGCACTGCCCATTTGAGATATATGGGAGGGAGTCGTCAATACTTGAACAAGTCTGATCATGTACCGGATTCACCGATAAATCCGGCAATCGGCAGGTAGGACCTGTTGCACAGCGCAGCGGATTGGCCACAATCGGCCACATCGTTGGTGGAGGATTGTCCGAAACGATGAGATCCGCTACGCGTGCGGCCACTGCGCACGAATCATCCGTCTGGTCGTGAGCGCCACCGGCATCGACGGCAATGAGATACCCCTACGACTCCGCCACCGTCGACAACCGAACCGCCGTGCGTGGAGCCGGGTGCCCGAACTCGTCCAGCGGTCAGCGGGCGCGTGTACCGGGCGCTGGGCGGTGGGCCGGCGTCCACCCGCCCACCGCCCGGGACGGCGCGTGCGGGCGGCGTCAGCCGCCGTCTCCGGCTCCCTTTGCTGTGCCGATGATGTGGAAGCACAGGTTCAGCAGGATCGCGCTGACCGCCGCGGCGACGATGCCCGAATGCAGGACGAGCGCGATCGTGTGGGGGAAGCCCTCGTAGAAGCCCGGTGCGGCCAGGGGGATGAGGCCGAAGCCGAGCGACGTGGCCACCAGGATCAGGTTGAGGTTGTTGGAGAAGTCGACCCGGCCCAGGGTGCGGATGCCGCTGGCCGCGACACTGCCGAACAGCACCAGCCCGGCGCCGCCCAGCACCGGCATCGGGATGGCGGCCACGACCCGCCCCAGCACCGGGAACAGCCCGAGGGCGATCAGCAGCCCCGCGCCCGCGCCCACCACGTAGCGGCTGCGCACGCCGGTGAGCGCCAGCAGTCCGATGTTCTGCGCGAAGGAGCTGGCCGGTGTGGCGTTGAAGATGGGGCCGATCAGTGAGGCGCTGACGTCGGCGCGCAGCCCCGCCGAGATGCGCGCGGCGTCGACGCGCGCCCCGGTGATCTCGCCGACCGCGATGATGTGCGACGCGCCCTCGGTCAGAACGACCAGCATGATGACGCACATGGTGAGCACGGCCGCTACCTGGAACTCTGGGGCGCCGAAGTAGAAGGGGGAGCCGAGAGCGAACATCGGCCCGTCGGCCACCGCGCCGAAGTCGGCCTTGCCGAAGGGCAGTGCGATGAGCGTTCCGGCGGCGAGGCCGAGCAGAACCGCGATGCGGCCGAGCAGGCCGGGCAGGACCCGGGAGAACAGCAGGACGCAGCCGAGTGTGGCCGCCGCCAGCCCGAGATCGCCCAGGGTCGGCACCGACGTCGCGGTCCCGTCCACCACGATGGTGTGGCCGTTGGTGATCCAGCTGACGGCCACCGGCATCAACGACAGGCCGATGACGGTGATGATGGTGCCCGTCACGACCGGTGGGAAGAAGCGGACCAGCTGTCCGAAGAACGGCGTCAGGCACAGCGCGAAGAAACCGCCGGCGAGAGACGCGCCGAACACGGCGGGCAGACCGTGGTCGCCGGCGATGCCGGTCATCGCGCCCACCGGGACGAACGACGCGGCGACGACGATCGGCATCTGCGCTCCGATGCGCCGGTGCCCCAGGCTCTGCAGCAGGGTAGCGATCCCGGAGGTGAGAAGGGCGCCGCTGATGAGGATGCCCATACCAGCGGCGTCGACCCCGGCGGCGGCCCCGAGGACCAGGACGGGGGCGACGGCCCCGGCGTACATGGTGAGGATGTGCTGGAGTCCGTAGAGGAAGAGCAGCTTCGGGGGGAGCCACTGGTCCTCGGGCCGCGTCGGCGGGCTCCCGTCAGCCGGGCGGCCCGTAGAAGGGTGCTCCGGGTCGTTCGCGGTGGCGATGCTTGCGGCCGATTCGTCCTTGGGGGACCTGGAGAATCTCATGCCGGTTTTCAGCCCCTTGCGATCTCAGCTACCCGGTCCCGATCACCGGCCCGGGGACATCGACCGGTGGGAGAGCGGGTCGTTGCGGGTGATGGGTGCGTCGGGGGCACGGCTCAGACGCCGGTGGGAGGGCAGAGGCGCCTTCGACGCGCGCGAGGTGCGGTCCCACGGGAGTGGGGCGGGGGAAGGGTCGAGAACAGGACCGAGGAGGGAGCCGGGGAGCGGGGCGGCGTACGACCGGCCGGGGCCGGGGGCAGGGGGCCTCCCGGCCGTCGCGGCGCCGCGGGATCACACGAATCCGGGGACCGTCTCCCACGCCCGACCTGCATCAGGGGCGTCATCGCGTTCGACGGTGGCCTCGATCTTGCCGTAGGGACGGTCGGCCGCGAAGAACACCTCGTTGGGGTTGTCGAGTCCGAACGGGGACAGGTCGACCAGGAAGTGGTGGTTGTTGGGCATGGAGAACTTCACCTCGGCGATCTCCGGGTGCGCCTCCAGCACGGCCGTGCCCATCGCGTACAGCGTCTGCTGCAGCGCAAGGCTGTGGGTGGTGGCGAACGTCTCCAGCAGGATCGCCCGGACCGACGCGTAGGCCTTGTCCCAGTCGACGTCGGTGCCGATGTAGCGCCAGCGGGCGGTGACATCGGTGGCCAGGATCCGGTCGGTGGTCTCCTTGAGCGTCGTGTACTTCGTCTTCGGGTAGCCGTGGAACTCCGAGCCCGTGGACTTCAGCACGGTCAGGCCGTCCAGGCCGGAGACGACCCACTCCTGGTCGCCGTCCTTGGTGACGACCGTCGTGCGGGTTTCGCCGCCGCGTCGGACGAAGGAGTGGTCGTGCGGGCCGTCGGCGGTGGCGATACGGTCCCAGCCGTACTCCTCGATCTCCTGGCGGGCGCCCCGGACACAGTCGTGTTCGTCGACGAAGTGCCGGGCGAGCAGAAGGGCGAAGTCCTCGACGGCGCCGACGCCGTTGTTCTCCTTGGCGAAGGCGTAGACGGTGTTCTTCTGGGTGTCGGTGGGGATGCAGTTGGCGTTGTCGCCCTCGACGTGCACGGCCTCGAAGTCGCCGCGCAGCTGGGAGGTGACGCTGATGTCCTTGATGCGGTGGACGTCGGTGCCGCGGTCGATGTGGACCAGGCGTACCTCGGCCTTGCCGTACTGGTTGTCTCCGAGTCGGATTCCCACGTTGGGTCAACTCCATCCGGTATCTGGGAAGTCGGGAGAATCTGCCGACGCGGTGTCCGCGCGCGGGGCCCGCCGGGCGGGGACTCCGGGGCGCGTGTGGAGTGCCGCGTCTGGTGCGCCCGAGGGAGGACCGCTGGTCATGCGGAAGGACCTATCACGCACTCGAAGAGGGAAAACGTCGGTTTCCGTGGGTCGTCTAGCTCCCCCTGTAGGTCGAGAAGGCGTACGGGCTCAGCAGCAGGGGCACGTGGTAGTGCGCGTCCTCGTCGCTGAGATCGAAGACCACGCTGACCTCGGGATAGAACCCGCGCTGGCCAGTGCGGTCGAAGTAGCTGGCGGTGTCGAAGGTGACCCGGTAGACCCCGGCGGGCAGCTGGTCGGGGCCGAAGTCGGGGATGCGCCCGTCGTCGTTGGTCGCGCCGCTGGCGACGGGTTTCCAGGAGGAGCGCCGCGCGTCCGCGGCGGCCTCCAGACGCACCGGCACCCCCGTGGCGGGTCTGCCGAGGGCGGCATCCAGAACGTGCGTGGTCACGTGGCTCATGATCCGTCCAATACCTTTCCGACACGCAGCAGCGCGATCTTGCGGAACTCCCCGGCGACGACGCGGGTCTCGGTGGCCGGATCGTTGTTCATGCGGTTCCTCAGGTCGGCCAGCAGCTCCTCGCTACAACGCCCGCTGGCGCAGACGAGGTAGATGTGGCCGAAGCGGGCCTCGTAGTCGGCGTTGGCGGCCTTGAAGGCGGCCTCGGAGTCGGCGCCGTCCGCGGTGACGGCGGACTGCTCGCCCCGGGACCACGTCGACTCGGTGTCGTCGCCGCTCGCGCGCTCGCCGATGCGGGGGTGCCGGGCGATCGCGGTTCGGACCTCGTCGTCGGTCATGTGCCGGGCGTGGCTGTCGGCCGCGGCCAGGAGCGCCTCGCGCGAGGCGAAGGGGCGCTCGCTTTCGAGGGCGCGGACCCAGCGGTCGACGTCGAGGCAGCGCGCGAACTCGGTGCGGAACTCCGTGGGTGACAGCGCGTTGACGCGCCGCAGGCCCGGGTCGCCCACCACCTCTGACGTGGTGCTGTCAGGCATGTGTCTCTCCAGTGAGCAGGTCATGCTCCGGCCGGAGGCCGCACGTCGGCGTCGCCGCCCAGCGCGCACGCCAACCGGTGACCTGCGGACGGGGCCACGGGCCGCCAACCGGGGGCGTTAGCGGCCGCCCCCCGCGTTTCGAGCAGATTTCGTAGTGCAGAAACAATCTTCTACATGTCGGACTGTAGCGCCGATCACAGGGCTGTTTCAAGGTTCCATGCCCCGTCGATTCCGGACAAATCGCCGCGCCCTCGGTCGGCGTCCGTCGGGTGGTTGACAAGGCAGGGGTGGAGGCGCACACTCAAATCATTCCTTCAAGCGAAAAGTGTTTTCCGTATTATGAAATCAACCCCTGTTTGAGGAGGCGAGACATGAGCCAGACACCGGGCGGCACATCGGGGCACACGCTGCGCTACACCGTGAACTGCTCATTGCTGTTCACCGAGCTGCCCCTGCACGAGCGCCCGGCCGCCGCACGCGCGGCGGGGTTCGACGCGGTCGAGTTCTGGTGGCCGTTCGAGAGCGCGGTCCCCACAGACACGGAGGTCGACGCCTTCATCACGGCGCTCGACAGCGCGGGTGTCCGCCTCACCGGCCTCAACTTCTTCGCCGGAGCCCTGCCCGGCCCCGACCGCGGCGTGCTGTCCCAGCCCGACCGCGTCGGCGAGTTCCGCGACAACATCGACGTCGTCCTCGGCATCGCCGAGCGCACCGGGACGAAGGCGTTCAACGCCCTGTACGGCCTGCGCCAGGACGGCGTCGACCCGGCCGAGCAGGACCGCCTCGCGTTGGAGAGCGTGCTGGCCGCGGCCGAGGCGGTCGCGGCGATCGGCGGCACCGTCCTGATCGAACCGATCAGCGGCTCGGAGGGCTACCCGCTCAAGACCGCGGCCGACGGGCTCGCGTTCGTCGCCGAGGCCACCAAGGCCGGGGCGGCCAACGTGGCCCTCCTCGCCGACTTCTTCCACCTCGCGGTCAACGGCGACGACGTCGCCGCGGTCGTCCGCAACCACGCCGCGGAGTTCGGTCACATCCAGATCGCCGACGCCCCCGGCCGCGGCGAACCGGGCACCGGACAGCTCCCGCTCGACGACCTGCTGGCCGCCGCGCAGGCCGGCGGCTACGACGGCTACGTCGGCCTGGAATACAAGCCGACCGTCCCCAGCGCCGAGAGCTTCGGCTGGCTGCGGGGCTGACGCCCGCGCCCTTTCCGGCGGCGGGCACCCGTCGCCCTCCCGTGCCCGCTCCCTTTTCCATCCTCCGCACCGAAAGGACACCGCACGACATGTCCACGAACCTCGAAACCGCTCACGGCGGCGACGTCCTGGCCCCGGAGAAAGGCCGCATCGCGTTCATCGGCCTCGGCATCATGGGCCTGCCCATGGCCGTCAACCTCGTCAAGGCGGGCTACCACGTCACCGGCGTCAATCTCGACCCCGCCAAGACGCAGAAGCTCGCCGCCCAGGGCGGCCACGCCGCGCTCTCCATCGCCGAGGCGGTCGCCGACGCCGACATCGTCATCACGATGGTCCCCGACTCCCCGGACGTCGAGTCCGTCCTCCGCGGAGAGGACGGCGTGTTCGCCAACGCGGCGCCCGGGGCCCTCATCATCGACATGAGTACCATCCGCCCCGATGTCTCCCGCGAGCTCGCGGAAGAAGGCACCGAACGCGGCTTCCGCGTCCTCGACGCCCCGGTGAGCGGCGGTGAGGCCGGCGCCATCGAGGCCAAGCTCTCGATCATGGTCGGCGGCGCGCAGGCCGACTTCGACGCCGCCCGCCCAGTGTTCGACGTGCTGGGCACGACCCCGGTGCTGGTCGGCCCCCCGGGCGCCGGTCAGACCGTCAAGGCCGCTAACCAGCTCATCGTCGCGGGCAACATCCAGCTCGTCGCCGAAGCCCTGGTCTTCCTGGAGGCGCACGGCGTCGACACCGACGCGGGCCTGCGGGTGCTCAACGGCGGGCTGGCTGGAAGCACGGTGATGACACGCAAGGGCGAGCAGATGCGCGAGCGCAACTTCGACCCGGGGTTCCGCATCGCGCTGCACGACAAGGACATGAAGATCGTGACGACCGCCGCCCGCGAGGCCGGTGTCGCGATACCGCTCGGCGCCCTGGTGGCGCAGTTCGTGGGCGCCCTCAAGGCGCAGGGACACGGCGGGCTGGACCACTCCGCGCTGCTCAAGCTCGTGGAGGAGCTGTCCGCGAGCGCCGAAAAGTAACCGATCTTGACAGGGCCGGGTCAGTCGAACGGAGCCGAGTGCGAGGTCCCGGTCGAGATGACCCGAGAGGACGGGTTTCCGCCGGCGGTTCTGGCCGTCCGGACTCGCGACTTATATGTGTGCTCCGCGCGAGAACCGGCGACCGGGGTGTTGGCCGCACCCCAAGGTCCGCCGGCGGACCCCCTACAACCCCCTAGCACGTGAAGGGTTCACTGAAGATGGTACAGATGCCCGCGATGAACGCCGTCGTCGAGGTCCTGAAATCCGAAGGCGTCGACACCGCCTTCGGCTGCCCGGGCGCCGCGATCCTCCCGCTGTACAAGGCGTTGGAGGAGGTCGGCGGAATCGAGCACCTGGTCGTTCGCCACGAAGAGGGCGCGACCCACATGGCCGACGGCTGGGCCCGCACCAACGGCAGGGTCGGTGTCGCCATCGGCACCTCCGGTCCGGCCGGCACCAACATGATCACCGGCCTCTACACCGCGCTGGCGGACTCGATCCCGATGGTGTGCATCACCGGTCAGGCGGTCTCCACGCGGCTGCACCAGGAAGCCTTCCAGGCGGTGGAGATCGTCGACATCGCCAAGCCCGTGACCAAGTGGGCGGTGCAGATCAAGGAGGCCGGCCAGGCGCCGTGGATCTTCCGGGAGGCGTTCCGGATCGCCCGCGAGGGCCGCCCCGGCCCCGTCCTGGTCGACATCCCGCTCGACATCGCCCAGCAGGTCATCGAATACGACCCCGCGATCGACGCGCCACTGGCCGTCAGCACCGTTGAGCCGCACCTGCCGCGCGTGGAGCGCGCCCTGGACATGCTGCTGGAGGCCGAGCGCCCGCTCATCCTGGCGGGCGGCGGCGTCATCATCGCCGAGGCCGCCGAGGAGCTCCGCGACCTCGCCTCCTACCTGAACATCCCGGTCCAGGTCACCCTCATGGGCAAGGGCTCCTTCGACGAGGACAGCCCGCTGTACTCCGGTATGACCGGCGTGCAGACCTCCCAGCGCTACGGCAACGCCTCCTTCCTGGAGTCGGACCTGGTGCTGGCGGTCGGCGCCCGGTTCGGCGACCGGCACACCGGACAGCTGGACGTGTACCGGGGCGCGAGGAAGTTCATCCACGTCGACATCGAACCCACCCAGATCGGCAAGGTCTTCGAACCGGACCTCGGCGTCGTCTCCGACGCCAAGTTGTTCCTCGGCACGCTGCTGGAGGCGGCCAGGCGGCGCGGGGCCGGACGCCGGCCGGGCGCCTGGGTGGAGCGGATCGCCGAGCTCAAGCGGACGATGGGCCGCCGCGAGGACTTCGACTCCACGCCGATCAAGGCACCACGCGTCTACAAGGAGATCAACGAGGTCTTCGGCGCCGACACCTACTTCGTCACCGCCATCGGCCTGTACCAGATCTGGGGCGGTCAACACCAGAAGGCCCACAAGCCGCGGCACTACCAGATCTGCGGCCAGGCGGGCCCGCTCGGCTGGGAGATCCCGGCGGCGATCGGCGTCCGCAAGGCGGTGGAGGCCACCGAGCCCGACGCCGAGGTCGTCGGCATCGTCGGCGACTACGGCTTCCAGTACATGGTGGAGGAGCTGGCCGTGGGCGCCCAGTACGACGTCCCGTTCGTCCTCATCATGATCAACAACGAATACCTGGGGCTGATCCGCCAGGCGGAGATCCCCTACGACATGAACTACCAGGTCGACATCCACTACGACGAGTACGGCACGGACAACGTCAAGATCATGGAGGCCTACGGCTGCTCCGGCCGCCGGGTCCTGGATCCGGCGGACATCCGCGAATCCCTGGAATGGGCCCGCAAGGAGGCGCGCCGTACCTCGCGGCCGGTCCTGGTCGAGATCATGATCGAGCGCGAGGCCAACACGCCGCACGGCCCGTCCATCGACGCGGTTAAGGAGTTCGAGCCGGCCCCCGCGTAGTCCACGCCGCCCACGGCATCCCCGCCTACCGCCGCGCGGGCGGAGGAGGGGGACGGGTCCGCGACCAGGGCGCCGCGGTGGCCACTTGGCCGGGCCACCGCGGCGCCCTTTTCCCCTGATGCGCACCCCGCTGCCGTGCGGCGTCCCCGGGACAGCGACGTTCGAACCCGGGGGTGCCGTTTCCCGCCGCCACCTGTCTGGTACCGTGATCAACGTTATGCTGCGCGAGCTGCTTCTCCTTAGCGGCCGCGGCGCGGGTCGGTAGAAAACAGGTCGACTCCCACGCCGCGGGGCTTTGCCATGGTCTGGTCGGCCACGACATCGCGAGCACACTTCCAAGGAGCATCTTCCATGGTTCCGCAGCAGCAGCCCAGCGGTATGCCCTTCGAGCGCTACCGTCCCTTTCCCGCGGTCGATCTGCCCGACCGCACCTGGCCGTCGACGACCATCACCACCGCGCCCCGGTGGCTCTCCACCGACCTGCGTGACGGCAACCAGGCGCTGATCGAGCCGATGGACCCCGCGCGCAAGCACGAGATCTTCGACCTGCTGGTCCGCATGGGCTACAAGGAGATCGAGGTCGGCTTCCCCGCGGCCAGCCAGACCGACTTCGACTTCGTCCGCAGCCTGATCGAGGGCGGCAGGATCCCCGACGACGTCCAGATCTCCGTGCTCACCCAGGCACGTGCGGACCTGATCGAGCGCACCGTGCAGAGCCTGGTGGGCGCCAAGCGCTCCACCGTCCACCTGTACAACGCCACCGCGCCGGAGTTCCGCCGCGTGGTGTTCAACGTCGACCGCGCGGCCTGCAAGGCCATCGCCGTCGAGGGCACCCGCCATGTCATGAGATGCGCCGAGACCTACCTGGCCGACTCCGCCCTCGCCGAGGGCGGCTACTTCGGCTACGAGTACTCTCCGGAGATCTTCATCGACACCGAGCTGGACTTCGCCCTGGAGGTCTGCGAGGCCGTCATGGACGTCTGGCGGCCCGGCCCCGGCCGCGAGATCATCCTCAACCTGCCGGCCACCGTCGAGCGCGCCACCCCCAACGTGTACGCCGACCAGATCGAGTGGATGAGCCGCAACCTGACCCGGCGCGAGCACGTCTGCCTGTCGGTCCACCCGCACAACGACCGCGGCACCGGCATCGCCGCCGCGGAGCTGGGCGTCATGGCCGGGGCCGACCGCGTCGAGGGCTGCCTGTTCGGCCACGGCGAGCGCACCGGCAACGTCGACCTCATCACCCTGGGCCTCAACCTGTTCAGCCAGGGCGTGGACCCGATGATCGACTTCTCCAACATCGACGAGATCCGCCGCACCGTGGAGTACTGCACCCAGCTGCCGGTGGCCCCCCGCCACCCCTACGGCGGCGACCTGGTCTACACCGCCTTCTCCGGCTCCCACCAGGACGCCATCAAGAAGGGCCTGGCCGCGCTGGAGCGCGACGCCGCCGAGGCGGGCGTGCCCGAGTCCGAGTACCCGTGGCAGGTGCCCTACCTGCCCATCGACCCCAAGGAGGTCGGCCGCGACTACGAGGCCGTCATCCGGGTCAACAGCCAGTCCGGCAAGGGCGGCGTCTCCTACGTCCTCCAGCGCGACCACGCCCTGGACCTGCCGCGCCGCCTGCAGATCGAGTTCTCCCACAAGGTGCAGGAGCACACCGACACCGAGGGAGGCGAGTTCAGCGGCGAGCGCATCTGGGAGATCTTCTCCCAGACCTACCTGGCCGAGGACGGCCCCGTGGCGGTGCTGGCACACCGGTCCGTCCCGGGCGGAACCAGCGGCACCGACGACCCCGAGTACCGCATCAGCGCCGATGTGCGGATCAACGGTGAGATCCGCGAGATTACCGGGAGCGGGCAGGGCCCTCTCTCGGCGTTCTGCGACGCGCTGGCCGCGATCGACGTCAAGGTGCGGGTGGTCGACTACGTCGAGCACGCGCTCAGCGAGGGCACCGACGCCCGCGCGGCCGCCTACGTCGAGGCCGAGGTCGACGGTCGCGCGGTGTGGGGTGTGGGCATCCACCACAACATCACCCGGGCCTCCCTGAAGGCCGTGTGCAGCGCGGTCGGCCAGGCCGCGCGCCGCGCGATCGACTAGCCGAGGCCACGCCCCGCCCGGCCGTTGGGCCCAGCGCAGAGAAAGCGGCGGCCGGTGCCCCCAGCTGGGGGCACCGGCCGCCGGCGGCTGTGGGGGCCGGTCACTTCTGGCCGAAGTTCTGCGTCCAGCGGCCGTCGGCCTCGCCGACGCCGATGGCCTTGAAGTCGCAGTTGAGGATGTTCTCGCGGTGGTTTTTGCTGTTCATCCACCCCTCCATCACGGCCTGGGCGGAAGAGTAGCCCCCGGCGACGTTCTCCCCGCCCCAGGCGGTGTACCCGGCTTCCGCGGCGCGATCCTTAGGAGTCTTGCCCTCGGGCGTCTCGTGCGCCACGTAGTCGCGGGTCGCCATGTCCTCGCTGTGCTTCTGGGAGGCCGTGGTGAGCCGGTCGTCGACCCGCAGCGGCCCGCATCCGGCGGAGGCGCGTTCCGCGTTGACGAGGCTGACGACCTCGGAGGCCTTGGCGGAGGACCCGCCCGAGGGGGCGGCCGAGGACGGGCCAGCCGACGCGGAGGAGCCTCCACCGCCACCGGAGCCGCCCGAGGAGCCCGGCCCGCGCGACGTTTCCTGGGACGCGGTGGAGCCGCCGCTCTTGGACGAGCCGGAGCCGTCGCTGCCGTCCTTCGGGGGCGCGGAGGCCTCCACCTCGCCTTCGGTGGTCGCGGTGGCCTCGCGCTGTCCGGA
Source organism: Nocardiopsis rhodophaea (assembly GCF_039530945.1). NCBI lineage: Bacteria > Bacillati > Actinomycetota > Actinomycetes > Streptosporangiales > Nocardiopsidaceae > Nocardiopsis > Nocardiopsis rhodophaea. Next base: position 175,182 of record NZ_BAAAPC010000006.1, on the reverse strand, counting down.
GCCGCCGGACGCGGAGGGACTGGAGTCCGTGCCCTTCGTACCGTCCTCGCCGTCGAAGAAGTCATCGTCGGAGACGGCGGGCGGGAGGCGCTCGTCCGGGAACGCGCTCCCCACATCCGACCCCGCTTGGGCGGGGCCCTGCCCCTGGGGGATCGAGGCGAGGACCAGCCCGGTGGCCACGCCGAGCCCGACGGGGACGGCGACCAGCGCGCCGATGAGCGGCCGTTTCCACCGGTGGCGCGCTGTCGACGACCCGGTGGACGGCCTGGGTCTCTGCCGTGCCCCGGGCGATTCGTCGCGCTTCCTGGGCAATCGACGGCGTCCGCGTGCCATGCCAGCCAGCCCCCGTTCGGTAGGGAATGTCGGTGCTCGCGCGATCGTAGACCACATCGTGTCCTAAGGGGAGCATGAGGACGAAATGCCGGGAAACGCACACTCGTGAGGTGTGTGGTTACTCAGGCATCGGCGGGGGACGCGGTGGTGCTGGGCGCGCGACCGGGACGGGACCGCCGTAAGGGACGGTCGAATCCCATGCGTGCGCACGTCCGCCTCGCGGATCCGCGACAATGGAGGTGTGAGCCTTTACCGCGACGAAGGGGTCGTCCTCCGCACCCAGAAGCTGGGGGAGGCCGATCGCATCGTGACGCTGCTGACCCGGCGGACCGGCCTGGTGCGGGCCGTCGGCAAGGGGGTGCGGCGCACCAAGTCGCGCTTCGGCGCCCGGCTGGAGCCCTTCAGCCACGTCGATGTGCAGCTGTACACCGGCCGCACGCTGGACGTCATCACCCAGGCGGAGACACTGCGGGCCTACGGCGAGACCATCGTCACCGACTACCCCCGCTACACGGCGGCCACCGCGATGCTGGAGACGGCGGAAAAGATCGTCGTCGTCGAGAAGGACCCGGCCCTGCGCCAGTTCCTGCTGCTCATCGGCGCGTTGCGGACGCTCGGCGAGAACAGCCACGACCCCCGGCTGGTGCTCGACGCCTACCTGCTGCGCTCACTCGCGGTCGCCGGATACGCGCCCGTCCTGCAGGAGTGCGCGCGCTGCGGCACGCGCGGCGAGCACCGCGCGTTCGCGGTCCACGCGGGCGGCATGGTGTGCACGCCCTGCCGGCCGCACGGGACCACCCATCCCGCACCTGAGTCGACCCGCCTGATGACGGCGCTCATCAGCGGCGACTGGGCGGCGGCCGACGCCAGTGAGGAGCGGCACCGCAACGAGTGCAGTGGACTCGTCGCCGCCTACCTGCAGTGGCACCTGGAAAACGGAATCCGATCTCTGCGCCTTGTGGAGCGTTCTTGAGCCTGTTCAACTCCTCACCATCCAAGGCCCCCGCGCGGGGGTACACGCCGCCGAGCCGGCACCCCAGCGGTGCGCGCCCCCCGCAACTGCCCGCGGAACTGATCCCGCGGCACGTGGCCATCGTCATGGACGGCAACGGCCGCTGGGCCAAGGAGCGGGGGCTGCCCCGCACCGAGGGGCACAAGGCCGGTGAGGGCTCTCTGTTCGACGTCGTCGAGGGCGCCCTGGAGCTGGGTATCCCCACGCTGTCCGCCTACGCCTTCTCCACCGAGAACTGGAAGCGCTCGCCCGACGAGGTCCGCTTCCTCATGGGCTTCAACCGCGACGTGATCCGGCGGCGCCGCGACGAGCTGCACGCCATGGGGGTCCGGGTCCGCTGGGCCGGGCGCCGCGGGCGGCTGTGGAAGAGCGTCATCTCCGAACTGGAGGACGCCGAGGAGATGACCAAGAACAACACCGCGCTCACCCTCCAGTTCTGCGTGAACTACGGCGGCCGCGCGGAGATCACCGACGCCGCCGCGGCCCTCGCCCGCGCGGCGGCCGAGGGCCGGATCAACCCGGACAAGATCACCGAGGCCACGGTCGCCCGCTACCTGGACGAGCCCGACATCCCCGACGTCGACCTGTTCCTCCGCTCCTCGGGCGAGCAGCGCACCTCCAACTTCCTGCTCTGGCAGTCCGCCTACGCCGAGTTCGTCTTCCTCGACACGCTCTGGCCCGACTTCGACCGGCGCCACCTCTGGCACGCCTGCGAGGTCTTCGCCAGCCGCGACCGCCGCTACGGCGGCGCGGCACCCAACCCGGTTCCCGACACATCGGCCGGCGCGGGCACGGACACCGGCGCCACCACCTCCTGAGCCGGAGCGCGGTCGGGAGGGACGACGGGAGAGTTCCCCCTCGTTTCCGTGGCCCCTCCCACCGTCGTGCCCTGCGGTGACGTACCGTGAGTCCGGTAACAAAAAGCCGCGATTCCGTAACCTACTATCGCGTAACCGTGGTGTCGCGAGGCATCATCAAATACCATGCGCGGCTTTGATTTGGACCAGAACGGCATTATCTCCTATGTCGCTCTCGGCGACAGCTTCACCGAGGGCATGGATGACCCCTACCCCGACAGCGGCGAGACGCCGAACGGCCGGTACCGGGGCTGGGCCGACCGCTTGGCCGAACACCTCGCCGACAACGCCGCCGAGGTCCGCTACGCCAACCTCGCCGTCCGCGGCAAGCTCATCCGGCAGATCGTGGCCGACCAGGTGCCGCGGGCCATGGAGCTGCGGCCGGACCTGATCACCATCTGCGCGGGCGGCAACGACATCATCCGCCCCGGCACGGACCCCGACGAGATCGCCGAGATCTTCCGCCGCACCATCGCCAAGCTCAGCGAGACCGGCGCGACCATCGTGATCTTCACCGGCATGGACACCGGGTTCCAGCCGGTCATGCGCCACCTGCGGGGCAAGATCGCCACCTACAACATGCACCTGCGCGCCATCGCCGACGAGTACGGCTGCCTGGTCGTGGACCTGTGGAGCATGAAGCCCCTGCAGGACCACCGCGCCTGGAGCTGGGACCGGCTGCACATGTCCCCCGAGGGCCACCGCCGTCTGGCGCTGCGCGCCTGCGAGGTCCTGGGACTGCCGGTCGACGCCGACTGGCGCGAGCCCTGGCCGCCGGAGGCACCCAAGGACTGGCGACTGGCCCGCCAGGACGATCTGCACTGGGCGCGCGAATTCCTGGTGCCCTGGATCGGCCGCCGCCTGACCGGGCGTTCCTCGGGAGACGGCCTGCGTCCCAAGCGGCCGAACCTGGAGCGCCTGCGCTGACGGCCGGATCGCCGCCGCGCCGACCGGCCGACGGACACAGAGAGGCGCGCCACCGATCAGGGGATCGGTGGCGCGCCTTCGCTGTCTCCGCCGGTGCCGCCCGCGGAGAGGACCGGGCGGGGGCCCGGTACCGCGGACGAGCCCCGACGGCCCCGGTGACCGCTACCGCTCCGACTGCGCCGACGCGGCGCAGGACGCGCAGGTCCCGAACACCTCAACGGTGTGGGTGACATCGCTGAACCCGTGCTGGACTCCGATGCTCTCGGCCCACTTCTCCACGGCCGGGCCTTCGATCTCCACGGCCTTCCCGCACTCACGGCACACCAGGTGATGGTGGTGGGTGTCGGTCAGACAGGCGCGGTAGACGGCCTCTCCGTCACTGGTGCGCAGTACGTCGACCTCGCCGGCATCACTCAGTGCCTGCAGCGCGCGGTAGACGGTCGTGAGCCCGATCTTCGAGCCCTCGGAGCGAAGGTCCGCATACAGATCCTGAGCGCTGCGAAAGCCGGTGCTCTCACTCAGCGCCTGTCGGACGGCCTCGCGACGTGTACTCATGTGGATACGCTCCCCCGATCGGTCTGGGGCATCGTACCGGCCCCAGCGACCTCGACCTCCTCTCGGGGGGCACGGGGCGCGCCACGCCGCCCGCGTATCAGGCGACTGACAGCCACCGCCACCGTGAACACCGCGAGCGCGAGCAGCACAATGGCCCCACCCGGCGCTACATCCACATAGTAGGTCGTGGACAGCCCGCCGACAGCGCACAGCACGCCAATGCCCACGGCCAGCGCCATGGTGACCCTGAAGCTCCGGGTCAGCTGCTGGGCGGCGGCCACTGGCACCACCATCAGCGCGCTGACCAGCAGAACGCCCACGACCCGCATGGCGAGGACGACCGTCAGGGCGGCGGTGACCGCGATGACCATGCTGAGCAGGCGAACCGGCAGCCCGTGGGCGCGGGCCACCTCCTCGTCCTGGCAGAGCACGAACAGCTCGCGGCCGAAGTAGCCGATCACGGCGATCACGACCACCGCCAAGCCGATGATCACCCAGACGTCCTCCTGACTGACACTGCTCACCGAGCCGAACAGGAAGGCCGTCAGCGTCGCGCTGTTGGCCCCCGGCGTCAGGCCGATGAGCAGCAGGCCCCCGGCGATGCCGCCGTAGAAGAGCAGTGCGAGCGCCACGTCGCCGCTGGCGCGGGCGCGCACGCGGATCAGCTCGATCAGGACGGCGGCGGCGCCGGCGACGAGCAGGGCAACGACGACCGGGGAGTTGCCGGTCAGGTACCCGAGGGCGACGCCGGTCAGCGCCACGTGGCCGATGCCGTCGCCGAGCAGGGCGAGGCGGCGCTGCACCAGGAAGGTGCCGATGACGGGGGCGATGAGTCCCACCAGAACGGCGACGATGAGGGCCCGCTGCATGAAGTCGTACTTCAGCAGGTCGAGCAGGGGCAGATCAAGCAAGTCGGGGTACCTCGATGTCGGGCACCGCGGCCGTCGGCGCGGGGGCCTCGCCGGCGTGCGGGTGGATATGGTCGTGGCTGCGGCGCGGCGCGGGGCCGTCGTGGGCGATACGGCCCTCGGACAGCACCAGGCTGCGCTGGATGAGTGGCTCCAAGGGGCCGAGCTCGTGCAGCACCAGGACGACGGTGGCGCCGCGCTCGCTGAGAGCGCGGATGGTGTCGGCCAGGGCCTCCTGGCTGCCCGAGTCGACCCCGGCCATCGGCTCGTCCATCACGAAGGTGTCGGGCCGCCCGGCCAGTGCGCGGGCGATGAGGACGCGCTGCTGCTGGCCGCCGGACAGTTCGTGCACGGAGTCATTGGCGCGGTCGGTGAGCCCCACGGAGGCCAGTGCGCTGGCGACGGCGGAGTGATCGTCGCGCGTGGCCCGGCGGAGCCGGCGGCGGCGCGCCACCTGGCCCGAGGCGACGACTTCGCGGACCGTCGCGGGGACTCCGCCCCCGGCGGACAGGCGCTGGGGGACATAGCCGATGCGGGCCCAGTCGCGGAACCGGCTCAGCCGGGTGCCGTACACCTCGACACGACCGCTGACGAGCGGCGTGATCCCGAGCATGGCACGCATGAGGGTGGACTTGCCCGAACCGTTGGGGCCGAGGATGGCCAGCGTCTGGCCCGCGGGGACGTCGAAGGTCACGCCCCGGAGGACGGGAGCGCGCTCGTAGGCCACGACGGCGTCGGTCACACAGAACGCGGGAGGAGCGGGGCGCTGGTCCGGGGCGGTTCGCGGATCCCGGCCGCCGGTGGATTCGACGTTCACGTGTCAAGTGTGCCGAAAACGAAAATGGTTGTCAAAACGTCCCGTATGCGTTGTCCCTGCCGAAGCCGTTAGAATAGCCCGCTTTGCAGGAGGCCGAGGGCCAACAGGGTAGCGACCACGACCGCCCGCATGGCCCGCTCCCCGCCCCGCAGGCCAGGCCAGGCCAGAAACGCCAGCCAGGCGAAGAACCCGGCGAGCAGCGCCAGCAGTAGCGCGCCCAGCAGCCCGGCCAGGAGCAGCCCCGCCACGAACACCCCGGCCATGGCCACCGGGAGGATCCACCGCGGGGCGGTGTGCAGCCACACCAGCGGGACGGCGCTGCGGCGCTCGATCTCCTGGCGCAAGGGGCTGGCGTCCGGGGTGAAGAACGACTCCCCGGGCGGCAGCGGCCGGGGAGCCGACCCGGTACCGCCGGGGCGCGGTCGGGATGTGCTCTCGCGCTTCTTCTTGCGCTTGGGGGACACGCGACTCCTTCGTGCTGCTCGGACGAGACCTAGTACCGGCTGGCAGCCTACTGAGGAATCGATATCCCAAACAGGTGGATCACAGTCCTACTCTCTGCATAAACCGACTCCTTCTAGCAGTTATGTTTGTTGCGGTGGTGGACCGTCGCACGACGTCCGTCGCGAGGCAGGGAACGCGCCGTGCGCTAACAGGTGGCTTACCAGCAATGACCTAAGGTGAGCGCCGCGACGGCGGCAGAACCTGACGTGGTCCCGCATCAGTGTGCCCGCCCCCCGTTCCACACGTGACAACCGGGAGAGTAGTTTTCCGTGTCGAAGCTCAGCGTCATTGTGTCGTTCGACGTCACAGAGCCGCACCTGCAGCACTGCCTGGACTCGCTGGGCAGGCAGGTGCCCCATGACGGCGACCTCGAAGTCGTGCTCTCCCCTGTCGCCAGACCGGCCACCGGCCGCCGCGTGACCGCGGGCGACGGCGCGTCCCCCGACGACGGCTCCGGCAACGGCCCCGACGACTCCGAAGCCGACGGCGACGCCACCGACGGCGACGCCACCGCCGGCGATGAGGAGTCCGGCACCGAGACGGCCAAGGGCAGCGACGAGGGCGGCGAGGACAGCGAGTCCACCGACACCGCCGAGGCCGACGCCCTGGCCACCGCCCGCGCCTTCGTCGCGGACCCGCCGAGCAGGGTCGCCGCCGCCCTGCTCCCCGAATCCGCCCCCGCCCACACCGAGGCACGTCACCGCGGCGCCCGCGCCTCCAGCGGCGACTACCTCGTGTTCGTCCACGGCGGCGACGCCCTCACCAGCTACGCCCTGAACTACCTCGCCGACGCCCTCGACGCCTCCGGCTCCGACGTCGCCACGGGCAACGTCTACCGCTTCAACGACCTCGGCGTCCGCCGCTCCTCCGCGCACCGCAGGGTCTTCACCAAGCGGCGCACCGGCGTCGACATCCGCGTCACCACCTCGCTCATGGCCGACCGGCTCTACGGCAACAAGATGTGGCGGCGCTCCTTCTGGGAGAAGCTTCCACCCGCTGTCTTTTCGTTCACCGACGCCGACGCCGATCTGGCCGTCGTGCGCTCCCTGTTCGCCGCCCACACCGTGGACATGCTGACGGCACCGGTCCTTCTGGTACGCGACCGGGACACCGGCGAGAACCTCAGCCAGATCGACGCCATGACCCGCCGCATCGGCGCCATCGCCGCCCTGGCCGACTCGCTGAGCCCGGCCGACCGTGCCCTGTGGGACGACCGCGCGCTGCGCACCCACCTGCGCTCGATCCTGCTGAACCTGGACGACGCCGACGACAGTGCCCGTCGGCGCTTCTACGACCTCGTGGGCGACTACCTCGCCAAGGCGGGCGGCAAGGTCGTGGAGGGACTCCCCGCGCTGCACCGCCTCAACTACCACCTGGTGCGCACACGTCAGGACGAGCGGGTCCTGGAGGCCATCACCTTCCAGAAGAGTGTCGAGCTGAAGAAAGCCCCCGTGGTCCGGCGCGGCCTGAACTACTTCATCCGCTACCCGTTCTTCGAGGACGAGGCCGCCGGAGTTCCCCGCGGCGTCTACCGCATGGACTCCGAACTGCGCGTACGTCAGAAGACCGAGACCGTGGAGTGGCGCGACGGCAAGCTGGTCGTCGGCGGGCGCATCGGGATCCTGCACCTGCGTGCCGGCCGCCGGTGGCAGCAGCAGCTGGTGGCCTTTGCCGTCAACTCCGACACCGGCCGGCGCGTCCCCGTCCCGGTCAAGGTGCGGCGCGCCGCGGAGTACCGGCTACCCGACGTGCCCAACGCCGCCCGCCACGACTTCGGTGGATTCGAGGTCACGGTCGACCCCGCCCGCCTGCGGCTCTCCGGCCAGTGGCGGGCCACCGAGTGGAAACTGGAGCTCGTCGTCCTCAACCGCGGCCTGATCCGCCGCCGCGTCGTCGGCAACCCCGTCGCGGGTCCGCCGCAAACCCCCGGCTACCTGCGGGTCCACGGCGACGTGTGGATCCGCCCGGCGTGGAACGACGACTCCCAGCTCAGCATCGCGGTCGACCCGGTGCGCGCCAGGGTCGCCGAGTACCGTGTCGACTACTCCGGCGAGCGCCCGGAACTGGAGATCACCGGGGAGTTCGTCTCGGCCCCCGCAGCCAGCGCCCGCGAGCTACGGCTGACCCGGCTGCCCGGCACCGCGCGGCTGAGCTACCCCCTGCGCTCCGACGGCCCCCGCTTCACCGTCCGCGTCCCGGCCGCCGACCTGATCGCCAACGCTGTTGACGAGCGCGGCGGCGTCATCCGCCAGGAGCAGTGGTCGGCCGAGCTGGTTACCGCCGACGGTGCCCTCCCGGTGGTCCTGCCCGACGAGATCGAGGTCGCCGCCCACCCGGCGGGCGACGGCCACCACGAGGTCGCCGTGCAGCGCACCCCCACGGGCCACCTGTGGCTGCGGGGCGGGTGGGCGCGCCCCGTGATCCGCGACGCCGCCTGGTCCGGCCGCGACCTCGTGCTCAGCGGCCACTACGCCGCCGACGCCCGGATGGAGCTCGTGTTCAAGGCACGCGGGCGCGACGAGGAGCACACCCTGGAGGTGCGCCGCGACGGCACGGCGTTCCACGCGGTCTTCACCCCCGCTGCCATCCCCACACTGTCGGGGGAGCTTCCGCTGCCCGCCGGAAGCTACGCGCTGTGGGGGCGCATCCACCTGGGCGACGGTGCCACCTGCGATGTCAGCGCCGAGTGTGGCGAAGACGTCACCCGCCGGATGCCGCTGGAGATGACCACCCCCCAGCGCACCTGCGCCTTCGAACACACCGGTAGCGGCACGCCGACGCTCAAGGTCGGCAGCGACCTGCGGCCCGAGGAGCGCGGCACGTTCGCCCAGCGGCGGCTGCGCGAGGAGGTCTACCCCGCCCTGCGCGAGGAGGGCACGCAGGAGCGGATCCTCTTCGACAGCTACACGGGCCGCCAGTTCTCCGACAGCCCGCACAGCATCTACGCCGAGCTGCGTTCACGGGGCGGGAGGTGGGCCGACTACCCGATGTCCTGGCTGGTCAAGGACGGCCAGGTGAACCTGCCCGACGACGTGTCGGCGGTGCGGCACAACGGCCGCGACTTCTACGAGGCGCTGGCCCGCTCCAAGTACATCGTGACCAACTCCCGCCAGCCCGCCTGGTTCACCCGCCGTTCCGACCAGGTGGTGGTGCAGACCTGGCATGGCTCGATGCTCAAGCGCATCGGGTTCGACATCGAGAACATCCGCGGCAAATCCCGCGACTACCACGAGAAACTGGCGTGGGAGACCAAGCAGTGGGACTACCTCGTCTCCCCGAGTCCCTGGGCCACGCCCATCCTGCGCCGAGCCTTCCGGTTCGAGGGGGAGATCCTGGAGACGGGCTACCCCCGCAACGACATCTTCTTCTCCGCCGAGCGCGACGCTATCGCCGAGCGCACCCGGCACCGCCTCGGCCTGCCCGCCGACAAGAAAGTCGTGCTCTACGCCCCGACCTGGCGTGACGACAAGTACTACACCCGCGGCAAGCACAAGCTCGACCTGCACCTGGACCTGCGGCGGATGTACGACAAGCTCGGCGACGACCACGTGCTGCTGGTGCGGCGGCACCCCCGCGTCGTCGACAGCGTGCCGATCGTCGGCACGGACTTCGTCTACGACGTGTCGCTGTACCCGGAAATCATGGAGCTGTTCCTGATCACCGACGTGCTGATCACCGACTACTCGTCGATGATGTTCGACTTCGCCAACACCGGCCGCCCGATGCTGTTCTTCACCTACGACATCGAGAGCTACCGCGACAACCTGCGCGGCTTCTACTTCGACTTCGAGGCAACGGCACCCGGCCCGCTGCTGGTGGAGTCCGACGACGTGATCGCCTCGCTGCTGGACATCGACGAGGTCGCGGCCGACTACAGCGGCAAGTACCGGGCCTTCACCGACCAGTTTTGCCCCCTGGACGACGGCCATGCCGCCGCCCGCGTGGTCGACCGGGTCTTCGGTCAGAGCTGACCCCCGTCAGCGGCGGCCGCCCTCCGGGGCGGCCGAGGATCTCACCAGCGTCAGCGGTCGGCCCACCGCCCGGCCTCCCCGGTGCACCGGGGACAGGCGAGGTGAGAGGATGGCGGGGTGATCGTCATCACTCGTTACACTGTGCCACTGGGGGAAGCCGACGACTTCGTGGCGCGCGCCTCGGCCGCGCTCACGGCGCTCGGTAGCCGTCCCGGGTTCAAGGACTCCTGGATCGGCCGCGCGGCCGACGAACCCACGCTGTGGACCATCGTCACCGAGTGGGAGGGGCCCGGCTACTACCGGCGGGCGCTGTCGGACTACGACGTGCGGATGGCGGCCGTGCCGCTGCTCTCGCTGGCGCACGACGAGCCCACCGCGTTCGAGGTGGTGTCCGGTCACACGTCGGGCCCGCGGTAACCGGTTCGATGCCGCGCGCGTTCGCGCGTATTGTCGTTGGTGCGATCCTCATCGCCCCACAGGGGCGGCTGTTTGGTGCGCGCCAGTGCCCAAAGGTCCTTTAAGCTGGGCGCTTATCGTTAATCTTCGAGCGTCGCGTTGAGCGATCCGCCGACCGCCAGCCGGATGGAGAGTCTGAGAACTTATGGCCGCCAAGTCAGAGGCAATGGACACCCTCGTCAACCTCGCCAAACGGCGGGGTCTGGTGTACCCCTCCAGCGAGATCTACGGGGGTCTGCGCGCCTCTTGGGACTACGGCCCACTGGGCGTTGAGCTGAAGAGCAACATCAAGCGCCAGTGGTGGCGCTCGATCGTGCAGGAGCGCGACGACGTCGTCGGCCTGGACTCCAGCGTCGTCCTCGCCCGCGAGGTCTGGGAGGCGTCGGGCCACGTCGAGGCGTTCGTCGACCCGCTCACCGAGTGCCAGTCCTGCCACAAGCGCTACCGCGCCGACCACCTCCTCGAAGCCTACGAGGACAAGCACGGCAGGCAGCCCGAGAACGGCCTGGCCGGTCTGGCCTGCGCGAACTGCGGCGCCAAGAGCTCCTTCACCGAGCCGCGAACGTTCAGCGGCCTGCTGCGCACCTACCTCGGCCCGGTGCAGGACGAGTCCGGCCTGGCCTACCTGCGTCCGGAGACCGCCCAGGGCATCTTCATCAACTACCTCAACGTGCAGCAGAGCGCGCGCCGGAAGATCCCCTTCGGCATCGGCCAGGTGGGCAAGTCGTTCCGGAACGAGATCACGCCGGGCAACTTCATCTTCCGGACCCGCGAGTTCGAGCAGATGGAGATGGAGTTCTTCGTCAAGCCGGGCACTGACGAGGACTGGCACCAGTACTGGATCGACTCCCGCCTGCAGTGGTACGTCGACCTGGGTGTCTCCAAGGACAATCTGCGGCTCTTCGAACACCCCAAGGACAAGCTCGCGCACTACGCCAAGCGCACGGTCGATGTCGAGTACCGCTTCGGCTTCGTCGGCGGCGAGTGGGGCGAACTGGAAGGGGTGGCCAACCGCACCGACTACGACCTGCGGACGCATGCCGAAGCGTCGGGCACCGACCTCTCCTTCTTCGACCAGGAGAACAACGAGCGCTACATCCCCTACGTCATCGAGCCGGCGGCCGGTGTCGACCGCGCGATGCTGGCGTTCATGCTCGACGCCTACCGCGAGGACGAGGCCCCCAACGCCAAGGGCAAGATGGAGAAGCGCGCCGTCATGGGCCTCGACCCGCGACTGTCCCCGGTCAAGGCCGCGGTGCTGCCGCTGTCCCGCAACGCCGCCCTGTCGCCGAAGGCGCGCGACCTCGCGGCGGCCCTGCGCAAGCGGTGGAACGTGGAGTTCGACGACGCCGGCGCCATCGGCCGCCGCTACCGCCGCCAGGACGAGATCGGCACGCCGTTCTGCGTCACCGTCGACTTCGACACCCTCGACGACAACGCGGTGACCGTCCGCGAGCGCGACACCATGTCCCAGGAGCGGGTCTCCCTCGACCAGGTCGAGATGTACCTGCTGGAGCGCCTCCCCGGCTGCTGACAGACGCGATGGAAGGGGCCTGCCGGGAACGCGCGGCGGGCCCCTTCCATCGTCTTCTCCGTTGATCTCGGCGAGTATTCGGTCGATATCGCCGAGATCAACGGAGAGTCGACGGGAGCCTAGCTGGTCAGGCGCCGGTGCCAGGCACGGGCGGAGGTGTCGGTCAGCGATGCCACCTGGTCGATGACCACGCGCAGGGCCGCGGCGTCGTCTCTAGCGCGCTCGTACTCGGCGCGGAAAGAGGGGTCGAGCGTGGCCGGGGCGCCGAGGCGGACGGCGGCGACGAGCTCGGCGATCACCTCGCGTTCGCGGGCCTGGTAGGCCTGGGCCTCCGAGCGCGCCATGACGTAGTGCGCGGCCACCCCCTTGAGCAGCGCGCATTCGAGCAGGGTGCGGCGGGGCACGATGAGGTTGGCCGTGTAGCGGGTGAGCGCCTCGGGTCCGTAGACGTCGCGGGTGGCGCGCTCGGCCGCTCGGCAGAAACGGCCGATAAGCTCGCTGGTCAGGTTCTTCAGCGCGGCCAGCGAGCCCACGTCGCCGGTGAAGTCACGCGGCCAGAACGGCTCGGCCAGCAGCCCGGCGAAGACCTCCTCCAGCTCGCCGACCTCCGCGTCGCAGTAGTGCCGGGCGGCGATCGCGCTGACCTGGGCCCGCTCGGTCGGGGAGTGCAGCGCGTCCAGCTGGACCATCCCGGCGTACAGGCCGTCCTCCAGGTCGTGGACGGAGTAGGCGACGTCGTCGGCCCAGTCCATGACCTCGGCCTCGAAGCAGGTGCGGGTGTTCGGCGCCCCGTCGCGGATCCACTCGAAGGCGGCGGTGTCGTCGGGGTAGCAGTTGAACTTGTGCGTGGTACCGCCGCATCCCCTCTGCCACGGGTACTTCAGCATGGCGTCGAGGGTCGCCCGGGTCAGGTTGAGTCCGGCGCTGCGCCCATCGTCGTCCACCACCTTGCCCTCCAGTCGGGTGAGCAGGCGCAGGCTCTGAGCGTTTCCCTCGAACCCGCCGCACGCCGCGGCGGCGACGTCCAATGCCTTCTCCCCGTTGTGGCCGAAGGGCGGGTGGCCCAGATCGTGGGCGAGGCAGGCGGCCTCCACGAGGTCGGGGTCGCAGCCTAGGGCGCGGCCGAGTTCACGGCCGATCTGCGCGCACTCCAGCGAGTGGGTGAGGCGGGTGCGCGGAAAGTCGCTGGCCCCGGGCTGGACGACCTGGGTCTTGGCGGCCAGCCTGCGCAGGGCGAAGCTGTGCAGGACACGGGCGCGGTCGCGCTCGAACGGTCCGCGGGCCCGACTCTTGGCGGGTTCGCCCGCCCAGCGCTCACGGTCGCGGGCGCTGTAGCCGGCGACGGGTGCTTCGGGAATCGGCGACATGCTCCGACTGTACGCAGCGGTGGTGACAGGTCCGGGGCGGACCCCGGTGGAATAGGCAACCCCGCAGACCCCTCCCCGCGGGGCGGATCCCAGCCGGCCTCCCCGGCGGCTGAGTGGTGTGGTTTTTCGCTTTCGGGTTCCTCGCGTGCTGCGCCGGTGGTGTGTGGGGGCCTGTGGCCGGTAGCCACCGCCGCCTCCGCACGCTCGATCACCCTCAAGCGGCGTTGACGCGGATGTCGCTGCTGTCGTCAAAAATCCAGTAGTACCAGAGCGAGGCCGTCTCACGGGTGATGTACCACAGCTGGGTCTTGCGTTCGATAACGGCCGGTCCGGAGCGGGCGGGGCTGGTGCTGGCCTCGATGCCGAGGTCCTCGGCCATCGTCCGGGAGCGGAGGCTGTGCCAGGGGTCGGTGACGATCACTGCGGTCGACCACTGCCGCTCGGTGAACTCCTTGTCCACCTCCTCCATGCTCTGCAAGGTGTCGTTGCCCTTGCCGATCGCGACGATCCGGTCGCGGGGCACCCCCACCTGCACCAGCCAGTCGCGGCCACTGCCCGCTTCAGTGAAGTTGTCGCCGGGGAGATTGCCGCCGACGGTGACGATCCTCGGGGCGACGCCCTCCCGGTAGAGATCCGCCGCGTGGCGCAGCCGGGCCTCGAAGACGGGGGAGGGGCGCCCGTTGTACTGGCTGGCCCCCAGCACGATGATGGCGTCGGACTGCGGACGGTCGTCCTGGCGGGCGGTGTACCAGACCCACATCCAGGTTCCCGGGGGCAGGGCCAAGACGGCCGCCAGCAGCAGCGCGACGATCCAGCGGATCCGAACGCGTCTGCGGCGCGGGCCCGCGTGCGTGGTCGGCTCCGCTCCCCCCGTGGGGCCGCCGGTGGGGTCGCCTCCCGGCGCCGCCGGGGGAGCGTCTTGGGGGTCCCGGGTGAACACGCGTGTCCGTTCGGCGTCGGCGGTATCGGCCTGAGGAGGGCGCTCGTCCTCACCGCCGGGCTCATCCGCCGTGCCGACGGCCCAGCCGTGTGCGCCGGGATCCTCCGCAGCCGCGGCGATGATCCCGGTGGGGCTCCGGGCGGACCGCCCCGTCGCTGCCTCGTGGGGCTGCCCGTCACCGGCGGGAGAGCGCCGCCGGTCGCCGGAAACGTCGGTGCCACCGGACCCACCAGCGGCCGTCGGGCCGAGGTCGCTCGCGCCGGAGCCGTCGCGCGTGAACACGCGCGTGGCTTCCGCGTCCGGGGCGACGACGGGCATTCGCTCGTCGCGCGGTTCCTCGCCGCGCCCGTCCCCCATTGACCGCACCTCTCACCCCCAACTGCGATGGACCTGATTTCGCCTGACGATAGCCGACGTCGGGGCGATGACGAACGGTACGCCGCGCGCTGTTCTGCCCGCGGGCACCGTGGCGTGCACACCGTACCGGTGCAAGCCCGAGATGCCCGAGCCGAGCGGGTATTCCAGGAACATCCTTACATTTCACGACGTTCGGGGCGGGGAGCGCTGCGCGCTCCCCGCCCCCGCTGTCCGGTACCGGCGCTGCGTCCGCGGCTGTGCCGGTGTCCGTCCCGTGCCTACCCGCGGGCCGCGGCCCGGCCGGCCTCCAGCCGGGCGACCGGTACTCGGAACGGAGAGCAGGACACGTAGTCCAGCCCCACCTCGTGGAAGAAGTGCACAGACGTCGGGTCCCCGCCGTGCTCGCCGCACACCCCCAGTTTGATGCCAGGGCGGGCGGCGCGCCCCTCTTCGGCGGCGATCCGGATCAGTCGGCCCACGCCGTCGAGGTCAAGCGACTCGAACGGTGAGATACCGAACACGCCCTTCTCCAGGTAGGCGGAGAAGAACGATGCCTCCACGTCGTCGCGGGAGAAGCCCCAGACCGTCTGGGTGAGGTCGTTGGTGCCGAACGAGAAGAACTCCGCGGACGGGGCGATCTGCCCGGCGGTCAGTGCGGCGCGCGGCAGCTCGATCATCGTGCCGATCGGGAAGCCCAGTTCGACACCCTGCTCGGCGGCGACCTCGCTCACCACCCGCAGCGACTCGTCGCGGATGATCTCCAGCTCCTGGACGGTGCCGACGAGCGGGATCATCACCTCCGGTCGCGGGTCGCCGCCCGCCTTGACGCGTTCGGCCGCGGCCTGCGCGATCGCGCGGACCTGCATGGTGAACAGGCCGGGCACGACCAGGCCCAGGCGGACGCCGCGCAGGCCCAGCATGGGGTTCTGCTCGTGCAGCTTGTGGACCGCCTGGAGCAGGCGCAGGTCGTTCTCGTGCTTCTCGCCGCGCGACTCGGCCACGGCGACGCGCACCGACAGCTCGGTGATGTCGGGCAGGAACTCGTGCAGCGGCGGGTCGAGCAGCCGGACGGTCACCGGCAGCCCGTCCATCGCCTCGAAGATGCCGATGAAGTCGTCGCGCTGCAGCGGGAGGAGAGCGGCCAGCGCTTTCTCCTGCTCGTCCTCGGTGTCGGCGAGGATCAGCCGCTCGACGAGCTGGCGCCGGTCGCCGAGGAACATGTGCTCGGTCCGGCACAGGCCGATGCCCTGCGCGCCCATCCGGCGGGCGCGGGCGGCGTCATCGGGAGTGTCGGCGTTGGCGCGCACGTCGAGGCGGCGCTCGGCGTCCACCTGCTCCATGACGCGGTGCACGGCCCGCACGAGGTCGTCGGCGTCGAAGGAGGTGGGGTCGATCTCGCCGTCGAAGTAGCGGACGACCGGGGAGTCGACCACCGGGACCTCGCCGAGGAAGACCTCGCCGGAGGTGCCGTCGATGGAGATGACGTCGCCCTCCTCGATCACCTCGCCGCCCGGCGCTGTCATCCGGCGGTTCTTGGTGTCGATGTCGAGCTCCTCGGCGCCGCACACGCAGGTCTTGCCCATCCCGCGGGCGACCACGGCGGCGTGCGAGGTCTTGCCGCCGCGGCTGGTCAGGATGCCGCGGGCGGAGATCATCCCTTCGAGGTCGTCGGGGTTGGTCTCGCGGCGGCACAGGATGACCTTCTCGCCGCTGCGCGACCACTTGATGGCGGTGTAGGAGTCGAAGACGGCCTTGCCGACGGCGGCGCCGGGGGAGGCGTTCATGCCGCGGCCGAGGCGGCGGCGCTCGGCCGACTCGTCGAAGCGGGGGAACATGAGCTGGGCGAGCTGGTCGCCGTTGACGCGGGAGATGGCCTCCTCGCGGGTGATCATGCCCTGGTCGACGAGCTGGTCAGCAATGCGGAAGGCCGCGGCGGCGGTGCGCTTGCCGACACGCGTCTGCAGCATCCACAGCTTGCCGCGCTCGATGGTGAACTCGATGTCGCACAGGTCGCGGTAGTGGTTTTCGAGCGTCTCCATGATCGCCATGAGCTCGTCGTAGCTCGTCTTGTCGATCTTTTCGAGATCGCCCAGCGGGACGGTGTTGCGGATACCGGCCACGACGTCCTCGCCTTGGGCGTTGGCGAGGTAATCGCCGTACACGCCCTGCTGCCCGGAGGCGGGGTCGCGGGTGAAGGCGACGCCGGTCCCGGAGTCCATGCCCAGGTTGCCGAAGACCATGGAGCAGATGTTGACCGCGGTGCCGAGGTCGACGGGGATGCGCTCCTGGCGGCGGTAGAGGACGGCGCGCGGCGCGTTCCAGGAGTCGAACACCGCGGCGATCGCGAGGTCCATCTGTTCACGCGGGTCGGTGGGGAAGGGGCGTCCGGCCTGCTCGGCGACGATGCCCTTGAAGGTGGAGACGAGCCCCTTGAAGTCCTCGGTGTCCAGGTGGAGGTCGTCGCTGACACCCTTGGCGCGCTTGGCGGCCTCGATGGCGCCCTCGAAGAGTTCGCCGTCGATGCCCAGGACGGTCTTGCCGAACATTTGGATGAGGCGGCGGTAGGAGTCCCATGCGAAGCGGTCGTTTCCGGACTGGGCGGCGAGTCCCTGGACGGACTCGTCGTTGAGACCGATGTTGAGGACGGTCTCCATCATGCCGGGCATGGAGAATTTGGCGCCGGACCGGACGCTTACCAGGAGGGGGTTGTCGGGCTGGCCAAGTCTCTTGCCCATGACCTCTTCGAGGCCGCTGAGCTTCTCGTCGATTTCGGCGTCGAGTCCGTCGGGGTTGCGGCCGTGTTCGAGGTAGTGCCGGCAGGCCTCGGTGGTGATGGTGAACCCGGGCGGGACCGGCAGGCCGAGATTGGTCATCTCGGCGAGGTTCGCACCTTTCCCTCCGAGAAGGTCCTTGAGGTCCTTGTTGCCCTCTGTGAACTCGTAGACGTACTTGGGCACGGGATGCTCCTTCTCTTCGGTCGCTCGACCTCGAATTGCGGCGACTGTACCCAGACCGCTGCTGACTTTCCTGCCACCACGTCCATCTATTGATGTTTACCCAGCTCAGAGGTGCATTACCGGTGTAGACCAATGGTCCAGGAAAGGCGCACGAATGGCCTGGGTCACAGTGGTGTCAAGGGGGTCGGCCGATGTGGCGATAGGCCAGGTCAGATGCGCTTGGTTGCACGGTAGCAGGCCCAACGTGTGAAACTTTGATCCAATCCGTCAAAAAGCACCGCTGTGGACTGTGCCGAGGACCACAGATTGACCGAACGGTAACTTACGGTCGCGTAGGTAAAGTGGGGGCGGAGACCCAGCGCCGTCCCCCTCGGCGCATACCCCTGACCGGCCTCCCCGAGCGCGATATGACGGAGAAGAGCAGATGGCCGCAGAGCAGTCCGGTGACGCGGCGGCGCGCCGCGGTGACGTAGCCGCCCAGCGGGTCGATGACCGGTGGGACCTCCCCGGCGACCGCGACCTGCTGACCGCGCTCAAACCCCGCCTGCGCGGCTGGCTGCACCTGGGCACCGCCCCGGTGGCTGCGCTGGCGGGGCTGGTGCTCGTCGCGCTGGCCCCCAGCCTGCCGGGCCGCATCGCCGCCGCGGTCTACACGGCCAGCTCGATGCTGCTGTTCAGCACGTCGGCCGTCTACCACGTGGGCCGGTGGTCGCAGCGCGCCGTCGCGGTACTGCGCCGGATGGACCACGCCAACATCTACCTGATCATCGCCGGGACCTACACGCCGTTCGTGGTGCTCGTCCTGGACGGCACACTGCGCGTCGCGATGATCGCTCTCATCTGGACCGGCGCCATCGCCGGGGTGCTGTTCAAGATCTTCACACCCAACGCGCCGCGCTGGCTGTCCACCGGCCTCTACCTGGCCATCGGGTGGGTGGCGGTGCTCTTCTTCCCACAGCTCATCGGCGGTACCCACCCCGCCGCCTGGGTCCTGATCATCGTCGGCGGCCTGCTCTACAGCATCGGCGCCGTCGTCTACGCGACCAAGCGGCCCGACCCGGCACCGCGCTGGTTCGGTTTCCACGAGGTCTTCCACTCGCTGACGATCGCCGCCTACGTCTGCCACTACCTCGCGGTCTCCTTCGTGGTCTACAGCGCGGCCTGACCCGGGGAGTGCCGGAGGGGAGCGGGCGACGGCTCCGCGGCCCCTGCCGACCATCCGCGCTCCCCGGAGCCCGAGGTGACCACTTCCGGCCCTGGCATCACGATCCGCTTACACGGTCGGACAGCAGGGCGGAAACGCGGCAATCCGGCGGGGGTGCTGTCGGTAGGTTAAGAAACCGGTTCTCCCGCCCGCCCCTCGGTGCGGGGGACTCGATGAGGCGGCCGGAGACCACAATCCCCCCGGGTCCGGCCGCCTCTTCCGCGCCCCCGGGCCACGACCCCGCTCGCCCGCGTCACCCCTTCATCGCACCGCCGAGGGTGAACCGCCCGCTGAGCGCCCGCGACACCGCCAGGTACAGCGCGACCACCGGGAGCGTGTACAGCAGCGAGTACGCCGCGAGCTCGCCGTAGCGCGCCCCGCCGTACTGGTCGAAGAACGCGTAGATCCGCACCGCCGCCGGAAGCCGGTCGGGGCTCTTGAGCAGGATGAACGGCACAAAGAAGTTCCCCCACGTGAGCACCAGGGTGAAAACGCCCACCACCGCCATCCCCGGCACGGCCAACGGCAGTACCAGCAGGCGCAGCGACTGCCCGACCGACGCCCCGTCGACCCAGGCTGCCTCCTCCAGCTCGATGGGGATGCCGTCGAGGAAGTTCTTGGACAGCCAGATCCCGAAGGGCAGGCTCGCCGCCGCCAGGAACAGCGCCGTGGACAGGCGCGAGTCCAGCAGTCCGGCCTGCACGAACAGGCCGTAGACCGGCACCATGATCGCGGTGATCGGCAGCCCCGTCGCGAACAGCACGATGTAGAGGAACGGACGCTTGAACCGCAGGTTGTAGCGCGAGAGGGGATAGGCGGCCAGCACCGAGGCGACCACCGTGACCACTGACGCTCCCCCGCAGATCAGCACGCTGTTCGCCACCGGGATGAACACCGTCCGCGGAGTGAGTACCGCCGCGAAATGGTCCAGTGTGAGCGACGTCGGCGGCTTCGCGCGCAGCGACGGCGCGGAGTCGAATGCCGCGACGACCATCCACAGCAGCGGCAGCAGGAACACCGCCACCAGGGCCGCCAGCACCGCGTGGACCAGCACCGACGCTACGGCACGTGAGGGTGAGGCGATCGACCGGCTCACCGGACCTCCTCCGGTCGCAGCGCGCGCACATACAACACCGAGAAAAGGCCGGCCACCACCAGCAGAGCCAGCGCCACCGTGGTGCCGTACCCCAGCTCTCCGAACCGCAGCGCATCCCGGTACATCAGCAGGGGCAGGGTGGTGCTTCGCTCGGCCGGACCGCCGGCCGTCATCACGTAGATCAGCGTGAACACCTGCACTGTCTGGAGGGTCACCAGAAGCAGCGTGGTGGCCAGGGTCCGCCGCAGCAGCGGCAGCACCACATGCCACACCACCTGGAACGGGCCGGCACCGTCCACCCGCGCGGCCTCCTTCAGGCCGTCCGGGATCTCGGCTAGCCCGGCGGCGTACGTCATCATCGAGAACGCGGTCCCCTTCCAGGTGTTGGCCAGGACCACGGCTAGCATCGGCGCCGTGTAGAGCCAGTTCTGCGGCGCGGCCCCGATACCCGCCAGCAGACCGTTGAGTGTGCCTTCCCGCTCCAGGAACGCCACCCAGACGAACCCGGCCACCACCTCGGGCACCACCCACGCGCCGACCACCACACCGCCGACCGCCATCCGGACGACGGCGCCCCGGTTCTGCATGAGCAGCGCCAGCGTCAGCCCGAGCGCCGTCTGGCCAATGATCCCCGAGCCCACCAGGAAGAGCGCCGTGAGCGCGGTGGCATTGAGGAATGAGGGGTCACTGAGCAGCCGCTGGAAGTTGGCGGTACCGATGAACTCGGTGTGGGCCGCGGCCGCGCCGGTCAGCGCGGCGTTGGTGAAGGACGCCCACACGGTCCACAGGATCGGACCGGCGAAGAAGGACAGCAGCAGGAGCACCGCGGGCACAAGCGGTAGAAGGCGGTGTCCGGATGTGCCCCGCCGTCGGCGCCGACCCGCCTCGCGGCGTGCGCCGCCGCCCGGCTGCTGCCCCGTTGTTCGCGGCGGCTCCGTCAGCGTCGCCGCTGGCACCATTCCCCCCGACGGCGCCTCACGCACCGGAGACGACGTTGTCGGAGCCTACGATCTTCTCGACCCTCTCGTCGTAGGCACGGGCCGCCTCCTCGGGCGTGGCGTCACCCACCATCACCGCCTCCGTGGCCTTCTGGATCGCCAGTGAGATACGCGGGTACGCGCTGTAGGCGGGACGAAAATGGGTCACATCGACCAAATCCGCCGCCTGTTCGGCGATGGGGTTGTTCGCCAGGTACTTCTCGGAGCGGGCCACGTCCTCGCGGACCGGGATCTGCGCGGCCTCGATCGCGAACTGGGTGGCGTTCTCCTTGCCCAGCGTGTGCTTCATGACTTCCCAGGCGAGGTCGGGGTTGGCGCTCTTCGCGCCGAGGGCGAGCGTCCACCCTCCGGACATGCTGGTGGCGCCGGGCTCCTGGCCGTGCTGCGTGGGCATGGCGGTGAACGCCATGGTCTGCGGCCACTCCGGCCAGGGCTTGCCCGCGGTCGCGATCCAGCTCTGGGTGATCCACGACCCGTCGAGGTTGATCGCGAGATCACCCGCGGGGATGCGCTCCTCGGCGTTGACGGTGGCGACGTTGGCGTTGAGCGCGTCCTGGGGGTCCAACGCGAGGCCCTCGGAATAGATGGTGTCGATGAACGCCAGCGAGTCCACGAAGCCGTCGGAGCCGACCACCCACTTCTGCGACTCCTCGTCGAAGAGGGTGTCGCCGGTCCCGCTCAGCAGCATCTGGAAGCCCTGCATGGACGCCACCTCACCGGCGGGCGTGCCCGCGTAGACGTTGATCGGCGTGACGTGGTCGCCGAACTCCCCGGACAGGACGCGGGCGGTACCGAGCACCTCGTCCCAGGATTCGGGCTCCCACGGCATCTCGATTCCGGCCTGGCCGAACAGCTTGGTGTTGTACCACAGGCCGCGGGTGTCGGTGCCGACCATGACCCCGTAGCGCTTGCCGTCCAGCGCGGTCACCGCCGCATCGGCCTCCTCCCGGTAGTACTTGGCGTCCTCCCACTGCGCCCAGTACTTGTCGAGAGGGGCCAGGTACCCGGCGTCCACGTCCTGGTTGATGGTGAAGCTGTCCTCGTAGATGATGTCCGGCGCCTGCTCCTCCGACTGGTTCATCAGGTTGACCTGCGCCTGGTAGTCCTCGGGAGGGGCCTCGATCGGGTGCAGCTCGATGGTGACGTGCTTGTTCTCCGCCTCGAACTCCTCCTTGACCTCGCGCATCAGGTTGTCGGCCGCGCGGAAGGTGCCGTACTTGGAGTACACGACGGTGATCGTGTCGGGGTCGCGCCCCGGCGCGAGGCTGCACCCCGTGGCCGCCAGGCACACGACGGCGGCGACGGCGGAGGTCGCGGATACAGGGATCGACGTTCGGGTCATCGGCCGCCCTCCATCGGCTCTCCAAACGCACGGGAGTGAAGCTCGTCACCCTGACTCTCGCATGAGGTCCGTCCGTAATCCACATCCCATGCACAAGAGTGAGAAGGGCGATGAACCAGCGGTCGAAGGGACATACGCTCATAGGCGTGGCCGGCCGAATCAGAGACGAAGACATCGCGCTCGTCCGCGAGCGCTCCCCCATCGCCGACGTCATCGGTGAGTACCTTCAGCTCCGCAATGCCGGAGGCGGCTCGCTCAAGGGCCTGTGCCCCTTCCACGACGAGAAGTCCCCCTCCTTCAACGTCACCCCCGCCCGCGGCCTCTACCACTGCTTCGGCTGCGGCGAGGGCGGCGACGTCATCCGCTTCGTCCAGGAGATCGAGCAGCTCAGCTTCGTCGACGCCGTGGAGCACCTCGCCCAGCAGGCGGGCATCCAACTGCGCTACGAGCACGGCGGACGGTCCTCGCGCGGCGACCAGGGCCAGCGGCAGCGCCTCATCGAGGCGCACCGGGCGGCCGCGGCGTTCTACGCCGAGCAGCTGCTGAGCCCGGCGGCGCAGGAAGGGCAGCGGTTCCTCAGCGAGCGCGGGTTCACCCGGGCCGACGCGGAGAAGTTCGGCATCGGGTTCGCCCCGCCCGGCTGGGAGACCCTCACCACCCACCTGCGCAAAAAGGGCTTCACCGACAAGGAGATCATCACCGCCGGCCTCGCCAGCCAGGGGAGGCGCGGCGCCTACGACAAGTTCCGCAACCGGCTGCTGTGGCCGGTGCGGGAGGTCACCGGCGACGTCGTCGGCTTCGGCGCGCGCAAGCTCGACCCCGAGGACGACGGCCCCAAGTACCTCAACACCCCCGAGACCCCGATCTTCAAGAAGGGCCACCTCCTCTACGGTCTCGACCTCGCCAAGCGCGAGATCGCGCGCCACCGCCAGGCCGTCATCGTCGAGGGCTATACCGACGTCATGGCCTGCCACCTGGCCGGGGTCCCCACGGCCGTGGCCACGTGCGGCACCTCCTTCGGTGAGGAGCACGCCAAGGTGCTGCGCCGCATGCTGCTCGGCCGCTCCAACCAGGGCGGCGAGGTGATCTTCACCTTCGACGGCGACGCCGCCGGGCAGAAGGCGGCGCTGCGCGCCTTCGACGAGTCCCACGGGTTCAGCTCCGACAGCTTCGTTGCCATCCAACCCGACGGACTCGACCCCTGCGACCTGCGGATCCAGCGGGGCGACGGCGCGCTGCGCGACCTGGTGGCCAGCCGCAAGCCGCTCGTCGAGTTCGTCATCCGCAGCCGCATCGTCGAGCACAACCTCGATACCAACGAGGGCCGACTGGCCGCCATCGACGCCGCCGCGCCCATCATCGCCACCATCCGCGACGCCGGGCTGCGCCAGGAGTACGCCAAGGACCTCGACAAGTGGACGGGGTTCATGGACGAGCGCCAGGTGCTGCGGCGGGTGGCCCAGCACATGAGGCGTCCCGAGAGCGAGCGGCGCCCGGCGCGCGGCCGCCCCGCCCCGGCGGCGCCGCCGGGGGCGGCCGATGCCGCGCCCTACGACTTGCGCGACCCCTCAGTGCAGCGCGAACGCCAGGCGCTGAAGATCGCGGTGCAGTACCCGGGGCTGGCCGCGGAGTTCGACGCGCTGGACGCGGAGTCCTTCACGGTGCCCCAGCACCGCGCGATGGTCGAGCTCATCCGGAACAATGGGGGCGTGGCCTCGGCCGGGGACGCCCAGCAGTGGGCCACGCGGCTGCGCGACGCGGCGCCCAACGACGCCCAGCGCGCCTTTGTCACGCAACTGGCGGTGGAACCCATCGAGATCTATGGAGAACTCGACGAACATTACGCCAAGGAAATTCTCGGCACGATCAAGATTCATTCCATCAATCGCCAAGTGGCAAACCTGAAGTCGCGACTGGGACGTCTGGATCCGGCGTCCGACGCCGCGGAATATGAGCGGGTCTTCACTGAACTCATGCGGGTTGAGCAGCAGAGACGCCTGATACGCGAGCAGGGTTCCGGTACCACGTAGCAGCGTGGTGACAAAAATAGTTCTCTCTATGCGGGGCCGGTAGCGGGCACACTGTAAGGGTGGCTCTATCGGTGCTGCCCAGCGAAATGCCGCCGATCCGACAGGTGGCGCAACTCGTCGCGGATTCACGATCCGGGGAGGTGGTGACCGTTGCCGATGTCGCCTCCGCCCTGGACCGCCTGGATGCCCCTCCCGAGTCTCTGGATCCGGTGGTCCGCGGTCTCGCCCAGCGGGGGGTCGATGTCGTCGACCCGCCCGCGGACGAGCCGCCGTCCTCGGTGTCCGAATTCGGGCGGCGCACCTCCACCAACGACCTGGTGCGCATCTACCTGCGGGAGATCGGCCGCGTCCCGCTCCTCACGGCAGAAGAAGAAGTGGAACTCGCCAAGTCGATCGAGGTCGGCCTGTACGCCGGACAGAAGCTGCACGACGGGCAGCGCGCCGCCGTGCCGGGCCAGATCTCCCGAGAACACGCCGCCGAACTCGAATGTCTCGTCAACGAGGGGGAAGGCGCCAAACGACGGCTGATCGAGTCGAACCTCCGGCTGGTCGTGTCCATTGCCAAACGCTACATCGGACGCGGCCTGCTCTTTTTGGACCTGATCCAAGAAGGCAATCTGGGTCTCATCCGCGCGGTGGAGAAGTTCGACTACACCAAGGGGTTCAAGTTCTCCACCTACGCCACCTGGTGGATCCGGCAGGCCATCACCCGGGCCATCGCCGACCAGGCGCGGACCATCCGCATCCCGGTGCACATGGTGGAGACCATCAACAAGCTGATGCGCGTGCAGCGCCAACTGCACCAGGAGCTCGGTCGCGAGCCGACGCCCGGGGAGATCTCCCGCGAATTGGGCTTCGGCGACGACCGCGTCCAGGAGATCCAGCGCATCGCCCAGGAACCGGTTTCACTGCACGCCCCTATCGGCGAGGAGGACTCCGACTTCGGAGACTTCATTGAGGACTCCGACGCCGTCGTCCCGGCCGAGGCGGCGGCGTTCATCATGCTCCAGGACCAGCTGGTGGTCATGCTCAACGGGCTGTCCGAGCGCGAGCAGCGGATCATCCAGCTCCGCTTCGGCCTGGTGGACGGCCATCCGCGCACCCTGGAAGAGGTGGGACGGGAGTTCGGGGTGACACGCGAGCGCATTCGCCAGATCGAGTCCAAGACCCTGGCGAAGCTGCGCCATCCCTCGCGCGCGCAGACGCTGCGGGACTTCCTCGAATAGCCTCGGGACAGCTGTCTCCCGCCGGGGTACCGGGGGAGCGGGGACCGGCGGCCCCAGCGGACCCGTCGCGACCTGGGGACGTCCAACGAGCGGTGGGGCGTGGGAGTTCCCGCGGGGCCGGATGGCGGCCTGATGCGGCCGATCTTGCGCCCGATGTATGCGAAGGTGCGGGGGCAAGGGCTACCTTCGAGGGTGATGCCGGCTCAGAAGCTGAACCCAGTCGGGCGGCGCAGGCCCGCCCTCATCGGGGTCGTCGCGGCCGTGGCCCTCGGCGCCCTGTTCTTCAGCGCGTTCAGCGCGATCACCGACTCCGGGAGCGGGCGCGGCGACGACCGGCTGGAGCGGGTGGCCTATTTCGCCGACTGGAACACCGCGAACCGCGACTACCTCATCAAGGATGTCGCCCAGAGCGGGGCGGCCGACCACCTCACGCGGATCATCTGGGCGTTCGGCTACGTCGACAAAAAAGGCCGGTGCTCGATCCCTGAGGACTCCGACCAGCCGTGGGAGCTGTACCAGCGGCGGTACGAGGCCGAGGAGAGCCTCAACGGAGAGGCCGACAGCTATGAGCAGCCGCTGGCCGGCAGCCTCAACCAGCTGGTCATGCTCAAGGAGAAATACCCCGACCTGCGCGTCAGCCTGAGCCTGGGCGGGTGGAACTGGTCCACCTACTTCTCCGAGGCGGTGAAGGACGAGGAATCGCGGCGCGAGTTCGTCTCCTCCTGCCTGGACCTGTGGCTGCGCGGCGACCTTCCCGTCCTGGAAGAGGAGCCCCAGGGCGGTGAGGGCGTCGCCGCCGGCGCCTTCGACGGCATCGACCTCGACTGGGAGTGGCCGGTGTCCGGCGGCAAGGAGGGCAACACCGAGAGCCCCGACGACCGCCGCAACCTCACCCTGGCCGTCAAGGAGTTCCGGCGCCAGATGGACGAGCTGGAGGCCGAGACCGGGCGTCGCTACGACCTGTCGGTCTCGCTCGCTAACGGCACCGACCAGCTCACGACCAGCTACGAACCGGAGATGTTCGACGCGATCGACTTCGCGACGGTCCAGGGCTATGACTTCACCGGTGCCTGGAGCGACGTCACCGACCACCACTCCCAGCTGTACGCGCCTGAGGGAGCGCCCAACGACGCCAGCACCGACCGCACCGTGCGCCGCTACCTCGACTACGGGCTGCCCCCGGACAAGCTGCTGCTCGGCTTCCCCGCTTTCGGGCGCGGCTGGACCGGGGTGAGCCCCGAGAACTTCGGCCGCTACGCCCCGGCCGACTCGGGCGCGGAGGGCACCTACGGCGAGGCCGTCGACCCATACGGCGAACTCAAGTACCGCAGCGGCCGACGCTTCCACGACCCGATCAACGGCGCCTACTGGCTGTACGACGGCAACGAGTGGTGGACGTTCGACACCCCCGAGATCGTCCGGATGAAGGGCGCCTACGTCCGGGAGATGAACCTGGGCGGGCTGATGATGTGGAACCTCGACATGGACCCCGAGGCCGACCTCGTCACCGCCATGGACGAGTCACTCGAACAGGGCGAGTGAGCGCCACGGGGCGGCCGGGAGCGCCGCCCCGTCACGCCTCACGTCCGACTGAAGCGCGTGACCCCGGCACCGGGGCGCCACCGCCGGATCACCAGTCGGTCGTTCTCCACCGAGGTCAGCACGGCGTCGGACAGCTCCAGTCGGAACAAATGGAAGGGACCCGGCGGCTGCCCCGGCTGACCAAAGGACTCCAGCTCCTCGGGGTCGGTCACCTCCACGGCCGTCCCCGAAACCTTGGCGTCGCCGCCCTCCATCGACCCGTCGCCCGGGTTGGCATGGAGGGCGAACCGCCCATCGCGTTGCAGGTCGCGGGCCTTGAGCGCGTCCGGCATGGAGCCGAAAACGATGTCCTGACCGTGAAACGCCACCTCCGTCCCGCTGACGCGGGGCGCGCCGTCCGCGCGCAGCGTGGCCAGGACATGGTGCTTGGCGGCCGTGAACCGGGCGCGTACCGCCGCCGCGAGATCGGGTGCCTCATCATTGAACGTTTGCCATGGCGTCGTCATGGAAGAGGAGTATCGGCCCAGAGACTGACACCGAGTGTCAGGAAGGATCGGGAATGACAGCGCGACCACCGTGGCCCCAACCGCGCCGCGCGTACCTCGAAGCCATGGCGGCGCCGTCGAGGTCGTCCGCTGGTCGCGGCGGAGCCCGTGCGCACGATCGACGCTCGCTCCTCCCCAAGACCGGCGGACGCGCCCTCGAAAAGCCGGGACACGCGCACGAGCCACAGCCGCCCCACGGGGCCCTCCCGCCCGGGGCAGTTGTCGGACGACCGGAACCGCGACCGGTACCCACAGGGCGGCGCGGCGGTGTTGTCAGCCGCCCAGCGGCGGCGCCAGGGTGGGGAATATGGCCGACCCTCACACCATCGCAGCACCGGACGACATCGACGTGGACGAATTCCGGCGTGCCCTGCACGCCGAGTTCTCCGGCACCGTGTCCTTCGGGCCGGGTGCCCGCGCCCTCTACACCGCGGACGCCTCCAACTACCGGCACGTGCCCCTCGCCGTCGCCCTCCCTCGGACCACCGACGACATCATCGCCGCCGTGGCCGCCGCCCGCGCCCACGGCGTCCCGCTGACCCCCCGCGGCGGCGGCACCAGCATCGCGGGCAACGCCATCGGGTCCGGGCTCGTCATCGACACCTCACGCCATCTCACCGCGATCGACAACCTCGACCCCGCGGCCCGCACCGCGCGGGTCCAGCCCGGACTCATCCTCGACGACCTGCGCGCCGCCGCGGCGCCCCACGGCCTCACCTTCGGCCCGGACCCCTCCACCCACAGCCGGTGCACACTCGGCGGAATGATCGGCAACAACGCCTGCGGTGCCCACTCGGTGGCGTGGGGAACCACCGCCGACAACGTCGAATCCCTCGACGTCCTCCTCTACGACGGCACCCGGATGACCGTCGGCGCCACCTCCGCCGAGGAGCTCGACCGCCGCGCCGCCCTGCCCACCCCCGAGGGCCGGATCTACGCGGCGCTGCGCGAGCTCACCGCCACCTACATGGCCGACCTGCGCACGAACATGCCCCAGCTGTCGCGCAGGGTCTCGGGATACGCGCTCGACCGCCTGCTTCCGGAACACGGCGGACACATCGCCCGTGCCCTCACCGGGACCGAGGGCAGCTGCGTCACCGTCCTCGGCGCCACCGTGCGCCTCGCCGAGGCCCCGCCCGCCCGCGCGCTGGTGGTGCTCGGCTACCCCGACGCCCCGTCGGCCGCCGACGCCGTCCCCGAACTCCTGGACCACGGCCCGCTCACCGTCGAAGGCCTTAACCACCGCCTCGTCGCCGGGCTTGACCGTCCGGGGGCGCGCTCGGGCGTGGCCCTGCCCGAGGGGCGCGCCTGGCTCATGGTGGAGATGGGCGGCGCCGACCGCGACGACGCCGCCGCGGCCGGCCACGCCCTGGTCCGCGGGCTCACGGGCGCCGCGCGCCCGCTGGAGGCCGCCGTCGTCACCGATCCGGCCCACACCCGGGCCCTGTGGCGCATCCGCGAGGAGGGCGCCGGGCTGACCTCACGCACCCCCGACGGCGCGGAGGCGTGGTCCGGGTTCGAGGACGCCGCCGTCCCGCCCGAGCGCCTCGGCTCCTACCTGCGCGAGTTCGACGCGCTGATGCGGCGGCACGGCCGTGACGGTGTGGCCTACGGGCACTTCGGCGAGGGATGCATGCACATCCGCATCGACTTCGAACTGGGCGACCCGGCCGGGCAGCGCGGCTTCCGCACCTTCATGGAGGAGGCCGCCGACCTCGTCGCGGCGCACGGCGGCTCCATCTCCGGCGAGCACGGCGACGGCCAGGCGCGCTCGGAGCTGCTGCCGCGCATGTACGGCAAGCGGCTCTGCCAGGCGTTCGGCGAGTTCAAGGCCATCTGGGACCCGGAGAACCGGATGAACCCGGGCATCATCGTCGACCCCAAGCCGCTCGATGCCGACCTCCGCGTCCCGGCCGTGCCCCGCGCACCGCTGACCATGCTCGCCTACCCGGAGGACCAGGGCGACTTCGCCCGCGCCCTGCGCCGCTGCTCGGGCGTGGGCAAGTGCCGCCGCCACGAGGGACCCGGCGTGATGTGCCCGAGCTACATGGTGACCCGCGAGGAGAAGGACTCCACCCGCGGCCGGGCGCGGATGCTGTTCGAGATGGTCAACGGCGAGGTCATCACCGACGGCTGGCGCTCGGAGGAGGTCCGCGACAGCCTCGACCTGTGCCTGTCGTGCAAGGGCTGCCGCAGCGACTGCCCGGTCAACGTCGACATGGCCGCCTACAAGGCCGAGTTCCTGTACCACCACTACCGGGGGCGTGTGCGCCCCGCCTCGCACTACTCGATGGGCTGGCTCCCGTTGTGGGCACGGCTGGCGGCCGTGGCCCCGGCCGAGGTGAACCGGCTCGGCGGCGCCCGGTACCTCGGCGACGCGCTCAAGCGGCTGGGCGGGGTCGCGCCGCAGCGCGCCATTCCGGAGTTCTCCCGCACCACCTTCGCCCGCTGGTTCCGGCGCAACCGCGGGGCCGCGGCCCGCCGTCCTATCGGCGCATCGGGCCGGACCCACACGGGCACGGACCACCGGGGCACCGTCCTCCTGTGGCCGGACACCTTCGGCAACCACCTCACCCCGCAGGTGCCCGTTGCGGCCGTGCGGGTCCTGGAGGCGGCGGGCTTTGACGTCGTCCTCCCGCGGGGGCAGGTGTGCTGCGGGCTCACCTGGGTGTCGACCGGCCAGCTCGGGGTGGCCCGTGCCGTCATGCGCCGGTCGCTGCGCGCTCTGGCCCCCCACGTCGCCGCGGGTGTCCCCATCGTGGGACTGGAGCCGAGCTGCACGGCGGCGCTCCGCAGCGACCTGGTGGAGCTAGTGCCGGGGAAGCAGAGCGACCGGGTCGCGGAGTCGGTGCATACCCTCGCCGGATTCCTCCGGGCCTTCGCCCCCGACTGGAGCCCGCCGCACATCGGCGCCGCGGCGATCAGCCAGGTGCACTGCCACCAGCACGCCGTCATCGGCTTCGACGCCGACCGCGAGCTGATGGACAGGGCGGGCATCGACGGGGAGGTGCTCGACTCCGGCTGCTGCGGCCTGGCCGGGAACTTCGGCTTCGAGGCCGAGCACTACGACGTCTCCACGGCGGTGGGCGAACGCGTCCTGCTCCCCGCCGTCCGCGCCGCCGCCCACGACACCCTGGTTCTGGCTGACGGCTTCAGCTGCCGCACCCAGATCGAGCAGCACACCGGTCGCCCCGCACTGCATTTGGCCGAGGCGCTAGCGCGGGGACTCCATCGACGGGTCAGCCAGAAGACGCAGCAGTGACAGCCTAAACACCGGTCTGCGCCCGCAGTGCGGCCAGGGCCCGCGGCACGACCTCGTTCAGCCGCGGGTCATCGGGGTGGACGCCTTCGTCGAGGTGGACGCGCCAGGTGATGTCGGACTCGCCCGGCGGCCTGCGGGCGACGAGGGTGAAGCCGGGGCCGCCGGGGTCGCCGGTGAGGGAGTAGCGGTTGCTCACCACGATGGTCGCGGTCACCCGCTCCTGTACGGTCTCGGCCAGCCGCCCTGGGTGCGCAATCGTGTACACGCGCTGGCCCACGCCCTCCTCGGTGAAGCGGAACCCCGACTCGCCCCAGCGGGCGCGGTCGATGGTCTCCCAAGGGGCGGCGTGTCCGTCGGGCAGATGCAGGGCGCGCGTAGTCGCCACGAGGGTCCCCTCGGCCGCCTCCGCGTGCGCGAGGACCCGTTCTCCCCGTTCCAGCCCCAACCGGGCGCGGGCCTGGCGGGACAGACCGTTGCGGCGCAGTGGATTCATATTCTCAACCTATGTGGGCGGAGCGTCGGCGTCCGGCGATCAGCACAAGACACCGCAGCTGGGGGTCGGAAACACGCTGTCACTCCGGGGAACGAGAACGCGAGCGCTCCACCGCCGTCCGCACCCCCGTGCGACACCACCGGCCTCGCGGTCGCGTGGCGGGAGGGGACCGTGCTGACCCCGCGCGGCCGGCTTCACCCGCCTTCCCGCTCTCAGCCGGCCACTGCCGCAGCACTCTCGGAAATCACGTGTGTGACCCATAGACACCTGTCCGATAAGCGAGGCCGCGCTGAGTTCTGACCGCAGGACTTGACGGTCCCGAAAATTGCGGATTGAATGTCACCCGTGTCTGCGTGGCGCCGCTGCATGTAAGGCGGCGAGTGGGCGGCACTGTACCCGGAGAAGATGTCGTGACCACACGCCTCTTTGGACTCATCTAGCGCATCGCGCCTGCGCCCGCTCCGCGTTCCGCGAGGTTTCCCACCTCGCCCTGTGTGAGCCTTACGCGCGCTTCTCAGCCGCTCAGCGGCCTGATTCCCGTACGCGGCTTCGCCGACGCCTCCCCAGATCCGCGGCTCGGAGCAGCATGTCCGACCCGGATGTCCGACGCGTTGGCAACGGCCGTCTTTTCGACCCTGACCCACGGCACAACGCCGCCTCAAGAATGCATTCGAGAGCACGCGTGTGCGTGTAATGACGCGAGAACAGGAGAGAGTCCATAACCACCGAATTCCATCAGCAGGTCATCAATGAATTCCGAGCCAACCGCGGCCGCGTCGGCGGATTCTTCGAGGGCGCCCGGCTGATCCTGCTCACCACTACCGGAGCCAGAACCGGGCTCCGCCGCACCACCCCGCTGGGCTACCTGCCCGACGGGGGTACGGGGCGCAAGATCATCATCGCCTCGGCAGGGGGCGCGCCGCGCCACCCCGCCTGGTACCACAACATCCTCGCCGACCCGCGGGTCACGGTCGAGGACGGCGTCTTCACCTACACCGCCGAGGCCCGGGTGCTGCGGGGCGACGAGCGCGACCGCATGTTCGCCCGCGCGGTCGAAGCCGACGCGGGATGGGGCGAGTACCAGGTCAGGGCCGAACGGCTGCTGCCCGTCATCGCGCTTGAGCCGCTTGAGGGGAGCCCGCCGAACCTGCCGCCCGGCGACGGCCTCAAGGCGATCCACGACGCGTTCCGTAGGGAGCTGTCCCTGGTGCGGGCCGAATTCGCCGCCAGTGGGCCAGGGTTGCTCGGCGCGCAGCTGCGCGTCAACTGCCTCACGGTCTGTCAGGGGCTGGACCACCACCACGCCATGGAGGACGGCGGCATGCTCCCCGGTCTGCGGGCGCAGCGCCCCGAGTTGGCGCCGGTCCTGGACCGGCTGGGCGCCGAGCACAAGGTCCTGGAGCGTCTGCTCCAGGACCTCCAGTCCCGCATATCGGATATCTCCGGCCGCGATGTCGATGCGGATCAGGCGCTGGCCGACGTCGACAGCCTGATCGCCGCGGTGGAGGCGCACCTCGACTACGAGGAAGAACAACTGATCCCGCTCCTGAACGGCGCCATCTCCTGATGGCCGCGGCAAACCTCGCGTGCCCAGTCCACGACCACGAAAGGAAGACAGCAGTGCCCACCACCTTCCGCATCGACGCCACCGTTGATGAGCGAGCCGCCGTCCGTGAACTCATCTCCACATGGCCGCCGGCCATCGCCGACATCCCGGCCGACGCCGACACCACCCATCTTCTCCCCTGCACCGGGGGCGTCCCCGGGGACTGGGTCGATGCCGACCGCCGGGGGATATCGGCGGGCGTGCTCATGTACGTACACGGCGGCGGGTTCCGCTTCACCAACCCGGACGCCGAACGCGTCCTGACCCACCGTCTCTCGCGCGCTACCGGCCGCCCCGGACTGCGCGTCGACTTCCGCCTCGTCCCGGACCACCCCTTCCCGGCGGCCATCGACGATGTGACGGCCGCCTACCGGAGCTTGCTCAACCAGGGTGTCCCCGCGTCGCGGATCATCCTGGTGGGGGAGTCGTCGGGTGCGACGCTCCTGCTGTCGTCGCTGCTGGTGCTGAAGGAGGAGGGAACCGCTCTGCCGGGCGGGGCGGTGGCGGTCTGCCCGCTGACAGACCTCACCTTCTCCAGTCCGTCGATGACAGCGAACGAGGGCAAGGACGTCATCAGCGGAGCGATCGGCGGCACCCTGGCCGCGGATTACCTGAACGGGGCCGCCCCCGACGAAGCCCCGCAGTCACCCGTCTTCGGTGACCTGCATGGCCTACCGCCCGTCCTGCTGGTCGCGGGAGGCGACGAACTCATGCTGGACGACGCCCGTCGATTCGCCGACGCTGCTGCGGCGGCCGGTGTCGAGGCGACCCTCGACATCTATGAAAGGATGCCGCACGCGTTCCACGCGGTGATCCTCAACGAGGCCATGCCGACGACCGGTACGACCTTCCTCTCCCGCCTCACGACCTGGGCCGACCACCTAGACAGCGGTGCGTGAGGGTACCTCCTGAGCTCTCACCGTCGTTGACGCCAACCTCTCCGTTGATCTCGGCGATACCGACCGAATTCTGTCGGGTATTCCGTCGCTATCGCCGAGATCAACGGAGAGGGTGAGGCGGAAACCGGCATCGCGCGTAACAGCTCAGTGGCCCCCACCGTCGGGCGGCAGGCGATCACCGCGCTCCCGCAAATAGGCGGAAAGCTCGGCCGCTCCCGCCAGCATGGCGTGACCGCGCGAGGTGAGTCGGCCGCGCCAATCCTTCAGCGCGGACTCCAGGGGCTCCAGCCCTCCGGCGGACCGCACCTGCTCAAGCAGTGGAGCGATCTGATTCAGCAGGTACCCGCCGCGTCTGAGCTGATGGGCGAGGTGCGCATCGCGCACGTCGCCAGGAAAATAGACGCGATAACCGGTCGCGGGGTCGCGCCGCGGACGGATCAACCCGGCCCGCTCCCATTTCCGCAGGGTGGCGGGCCGGATCCCGAGTTGCCGGGCCAGCGGCCCGACGAACATCGGCCCCGTTCGGGTCGACGAGGGGCGGTCGGACGGCTGCTCCAGGTCCCCAAGGGCATGCTCGACGGCCTTGAGGGTCTCCCGATCCTTGAGCAGCTGCGCGTGGCTCTCATCGATCATCGTGAGAGCGTTTTCGACATCCCCCTCGTCCACGGCCCGCATGATCGCCGTCGCCGTGGGGTGGCCGTGCGCGGGCACGAGAGCCACAAAGACGCGCAGCGCCCGGGCGTGCAGAGGGCCATAGACCCGATAACCCGCGGGCGTGCGTTCCGCTGGCGGGAGAATGCCCGCCTCCTCATAGTTCCGCACCGCCTGCGTCGACAAGCCGTGCTCACGCGCGAGGTCGACTGGCCGAAGCCGCTCCCGGTGCATGTTTCCCCCCGTTGAGACTTTTTCTGCGTCTTCCGCGATAAATCGACTCCAACATTACACTGGAGATTCAAGGATACGGTTTAAGGAGTAGCGAATTCATCGAAGAGAACAGGGCTCGAAATGACGACTCGTCCTTCCATTCACGACGCCGGTTGGGCCTACTCCGACGACACGAGCTTCCAAGCGGCGCTCGCGTCGTTTCTTGACGCGCTCCCGACTCGGCCGCGCCTCCTGGGCCTCGGCGAGCCCATGCACGGGGAAGAGGCGTTTCCCCAGCTGCGTAACCGGGTTTTCCAGTACCTGGTCGAGCACGAGGGGTACCGGTCGATCGCTATCGAGAGCGACTGCGTGGCCGGTCTGATGGTCGACGACTACATCGCGGAGGGAGCGGGATCGCTCGACGACGTGATGAAGCGCGGCTTCAGCCACGGCTTCGGAAAATCGGCGGCCAACCGCGAACTCGTCGAGTGGATGCGCGATTACAACCAGGGCCAGCCCGGCGACGACCGCCTGCGCTTCTTCGGATTCGACGCTCCGACGGAGATCACCGGCGCGCCCAGCCCCCGCCTGGTCCTCACGGCGCTGTACGACTACCTTGCGCCCCACGTGGACATCGACCGGCGGCCGTGCACGTTCGACGCCATCGACGCCTTGATCGGTGACGACGAGCGCTGGACCCATCCGGATGCCATGATGGACCCGTCCCAGTCGGTGGGTTCCTCCTCAGACGTCGCGAAACTCCGCCTCATCACCGATGACCTTCTGGCACTCCTCACGTCGGAGTCCCCGCATCTGGTCTCCGCCACCTCACCCGCCGACTGGCGGCTGGCCCATTTCCACGGCCGCACCGCAGCAGGCCTGCTCCGCTACCACGCCACAATGGCCGACACGTCCCCCGCTCGCTGGCAGCGGCTGATGAGTATGCGCGATGCGATGATGTCCGACAACCTCAACGCCATCGCCGCGAACCAGGCCCGGCAAGGCCCGACCCTGGTCTTCGCCCACAACCTTCACCTCCAGCGACACAGGAGCGACTGCCAGATGGGCGACCAGACCCTGGAGTGGTGGAGCGCCGGGGCCATCATCGACCCACGGATCGGTGATCACTATGCCGTCATCGCCTCGGCCTTGGGCAGCGCACAGCACCACGGCGTGGACACTCCGGGCGAAGACACCGTTGAAGGGATTCTGTGCACCCTCCCGGAGGACCACTATGTCCTCGACTCCCGTCGCTTGGCCGCGGCACTGGACGCCACGGAATCCGAACCCATTCGGCGCCCCGATCAGAGGACCGGCGACGGCTACTTCTTCGCCTTGGACCCCGACCACCTGGCGGAGACCGATGGAGTGATCTTCACAAAGAACATCGCTTCCAGCTCCGCCTAAGCCGACCTCGCGTCGTTATGCGTCTCCCGGAACGCGCGGCACGACTCACCGGCCGGGCAGACGCAAGAGCGGACCGAACCGGGGCATCGGCCGGTGGGGCCGGTCGAGCTTGATGGTCTACCGCCCCCGCCTCGGACACGTGCGGGCGTCCGGGGCCAGATACTGTCCGGAATCGGCCGTTGACCCCACGCTCCCTCGCGGGGCAGGCTCGTGCGCATGCGCTCCGGCGCCCATAATTCCGTCGTGAAGATGGAGGCGACCCCCCATGCCCACGTCCTTTGACGGCACTCCACCGGACCCGCCCACCCAGCTCTTCACCTGGGGACGGATCAGATGGCGGGTCTCCGCGCGCACGGTCCCCGGCACCGCGGTCACGGTCGGCGATGTCGTGGTGTTCCCTGGCAAGGGGCATGAACGCCACCTGCATAAGGGCTCCGACGAGGTCATCTACGTCCTGTCCGGAACGGGGGAGCAGACCGTGGGCGATAGTCCCGCTTTCCCCATCGCGGCCGGGGACACCGTGCACATCCCACGCGGCGTCCCGCGCTCCACCCACAACGCCGGGTGGGACGTGCTGCGGCTGGTCGTCGTGTACGGACCGGCCGGAGCCGAGGAGGAGCTGCGCGCCGCGCCCGACTTCCGCGAGGTTCCGGCGGACCGGAACCCAGCGATGGAGAACGCGTGAGCGGGCGGGACGGCCGCGCCGTCGCGGTGCTGGGCACCCTCGACACCAAGGCCGCCGAGTGCGGGTACGTACGCGACCGGCTCCTGCACGCCGGGCTGCGGCCGGTCGTGGTCGACTGCGGGGTTTATGAGCCCGATGCATCGTGCTCGGTCGCGCCCGATGTTCCGCGCACCGAAGTGGCCCGGGCCGCCGGTCACGACACCGCCGCGCTGGCGCGCGCGGGCAACCGCGGCGCGGCCGTGACCGCCATGGCCGAAGGCGCCCGGGCCACTGTGCTGCGCCTGCGTGCCGAGGGGCGACTGGACGCGGCCTTGGCGGTCGGCGGCACCGGCGGCACTTCCATCGCCGCGCACGCGCTGCGCGCCCTGCCGCTCGGTGTGCCCAAGGTCGCCGTCTCCACAGCGGCCTCCGGTGACACCCGCCCCTACGTCGCCGAAAGCGACCTGGTCCTCATGCCCAGCGTTGTGGACGTGGCGGGGCTCAACTCGGTGTCGGCCAGGATCCTGGCCAACGCCTGCGGCGCTGTCGCCGGGATGATGGCCGCCCCGCCGCCCGAATACCGTGCCGCCGGACCCGCCGTCGCGGCGAGCATGTTCGGCGTCACCACCCCGGCAGTCACCCGCGCGCGGCGGCTGCTGGAAGAGCGCGGCCGCGAGGTCCTGGTGTTCCATATGACCGGTATCGGCGGGCGCACCCTGGAGTCGCTGGTCGACCAGGGCGCGCTGAACGGCGTGCTGGACCTGACCACCACCGAGCTGGCCGACGAGCTCGCCGGCGGGGTGATGTCGGCCGGTCCGACGCGGCTGACGTGCGGCGGGCCCGGAACGCCGCGGGTGGTATCGGTCGGCGCCCTGGACATGGTGAACTTCGGTGCCGCCGACACGGTGCCCGAGAGGTTTGGCGGTCGGCTGCTCCACGTCCATAACCCGGCGGTCACCCTGATGCGGACCTGCGCGGAGGAATGCGCGCAGCTGGGCGCCCGGCTCGCCGAGCGCGTGGCCGCGCTGGAGGCGCCCGCTGCGGTCGTGCTGCCGCTGCGCGGTATCTCGGCGCTGTCGGTGGACGGCGGTCCCTTCCACGCCCCGGCCGCCGACGCCGAGCTGTTCGCGGCGGTGCGTGCCGGGCTGGAGGGCACCGGGGTGCGCCTGGTCGAGCTTGACACGGAGATCAACGACCCGAAGTTCGCCGACACCGCGGTCGGCCTGTTGGATGACCTGATGCGCGCGTCCGCGCACACGAAGGGGGACTGAGACATGGCGGGGATTCCCAGAGAGCGCATCCTGGAGCGCCTGCACGCCAAGCGGGCGCGCGGCGCCCCGATCATCGGAGGCGGCGCCGGCATCGGGCTGTCGGCGAAGTGCCAAGAGGCGGGCGGTGCGGACCTCCTGGTCGTCTACAACTCCGGCCGCTACCGGATGGCGGGCCGCGGCTCCCTAGCCGGGCTGCTCGCCTACGGCAACGCCAACGAGATCGTCGCGGACATGGCGCGCGAGGTGGTCACGGTGGTGCGCGACACCCCGGTCCTCGCCGGAGTCAACGGCACCGACCCCTTCTACGACCCCGACGAGTTCCTGCCGCGCCTGGCCGCGCTCGGCTACTCGGGGGTGCAGAACTTCCCCACCGTGGGACTTATCGACGGCGTGTTCCGCGCCAACCTGGAGGAGACCGGGATGGGCTACGCCCACGAGGTCGAACTCATCCGCCGCGCCCACGCCCTTGACCTGTTCACCTCGCCCTACGTGTTCTGCGCGCAGGACGCCGCCGCCATGGCCGAGGCGGGGGCGGACGTCATCGTCTGCCACCTGGGCCTGACCGTCGGCGGAGGCATCGGCGCGCGAACCGCGCTCACCCTGGAAGAGTGCGCGCAACGCATCGACGCGTGGTCAGCGGCCGCCCGCGACGTGCGCGGCGACGTCATGGTGCTGTGCCACGGCGGCCCCATCGCCGAGCCGGACGACGCCGCCTTCATCCTGCGCACCTGCGAGAACGTCCACGGCTTCTACGGCGCCTCGTCGATGGAACGCCTTCCGGTCGAAGAGGCCCTGACGGCGCGCACCCGGGCGTTCACGGAGCTCACGCTGTAGGCGCGTGTCCACAGGGGCGGCCGCATGGCGGGTCAGCCGACGGAGTCCAGGACCTCTTCGGCGGCGGTCAGGGCGCGCTTTCGCATTTCCTTCTCGGACACGACGGCGTCCCGCATGTCCGTGCCGGTGCGAGCGTCATAGGTGAGGTCGAGGTGGGCCTGCCCGTCGATAAGCCGGAGCCGGATCCGTTTGCCGTCCTCGTTGGTCTCGAAGAACGCGTAATCGCCGAGCTCGACGTCTGGGTCGGCCTTCTCCTTGTAGTCCTCCAGGGACCACTCGGTGATCGCCGGCTTCGGATAGATGTCCAAGTCGTAGCTGAACGAAAAGGCCTCACCGGGATCCATGTTCACGCCGACCCACATGCACGACATGCTCAAGTGGTCGAGCTTGTCCAGGTCCCCGGCGTCGGGCTTACCGAGGTCGGCACCGCTCTTCTTGAGGTCCTCTCCGAGGAGTTCGACCAGGGTCTTCCCCGACACGGACGTGCAGGCGTCCTCGGGGGCGAGGTCCATGGGGTCCTTGACGTCGATGTCCGGAGCCGCGGACTCCTTCTGCTCGGTGGTGGCGTTGTCGTCGCCGGAATCGGCAGCCTGGGCCTGCTGATCGGCCGGTTCGTCGGGCGAGCCGCAGCCGGCGAGCATCAGCGACGCTGCCAGGCTCCAGGCGATGAACCGTCCGGCGGAGGGGAGAGGACGAGGGGAGTGCAAACCAGGTTCCTCGATCTGTCTTTTCGGGGTGTCTCGGTGCGGCCGGTGCATAACGGCATGAATCGGCCGCAGGGAATCCTAGATGCCAGATCGGCCGCACTCGATTCGCCCCTCGGCGCCAGTCCCGGACAGGCGCCCCCGCTAGCCGTCGGCCTGTGTCCTGCGGTCGCCTCGCTGCGGCTCGCATTTCGCCCGGTCCTCTCGGCGGCACGGACCATCCGCCTCCACGGCAATGGCAGCTCAGCGTGTGGGTGCGTCAGGGCCGGAACCGTTGAGGTCGCTGGTGCGCAGCTCGTCGCTCTCCTCGTCGGTGGGACGGGCGAGAAAGTCCTTGACGGAGTCCACGGGGAGCTTCTCGTTGACCTTCGTGTACACGGCCTTGCCCGCGTTGTTGACCTGCGCTCCCACCAGCCCCGCGGTCTCCTGAACGGCGGGACTCTCCGCGATGCGGCGAGCGGTGCGCGCGATCTGCTCGTAACGGGCTTTGCCTGCCTTGGCCCCCAGGACGTAACCGATAGCCAGGCCTGCGGCGAAGGTGATCCGGTAGCGCATGGGTCCCTCTCGGCGTCACTCGTGCTGATCCGACGGTGCTGATGTATACGACGTTACCGCGTGCGCCGTTCGCGGCCAGGGACGTCGCCGAGCGCGGCGTACCCTGGGCCTGACCTGCGACAAAACAATGACGACCCGGCCAGCGCCCGCAGTTCGCATTCGCGCGTGCCCCACCCCACAGGGGTGCGGGGCCTAAAACGTGTCACGAGCACCCCGGAAAGTGCGCTAATGTATTTCACGTCGCCAGGGAGCGCAGGCCCCAGGGCGACACGGAGCACGATCCCGCGTAGCTCAATCGGCAGAGCAGCCGGCTGTTAACCGGCAGGTTACTGGTTCGAGTCCAGTCGCGGGAGCATCCACTGACAGGAGCCCACCGGCATGCCGGTGGGCTCCTGTCGTTGCGTGGGAGGTGTGCGCTCGGGCCGCTCCGCGGTCCCGCTGGGCGGCCCGGCGGCATCCCAGGCATACCGCTGCCCGCACGGGCGCGTTCGCGGCCGCCGCTCAGCCCTTCCCCAGCCCGCCGGGCGACCGGTGCCGAGGACGATGACCGGCGGCACCGGAACGCGGAGCGGAGTCGGTCACCAGTGCTCCGCACTGGTCATCTGGCTCCACGTCGGCAGGGCCAGGGCTCCAGGCCGCAGTTCCGCCGCCAGGTGGGCGGGAAAGGTCAGGGGCGCCGCCTTGGCCGGATTCGCGACCGCCTGCTCGACCACCGCGCTCGCGATGGCGTCTCCCACGTTCAGCCGGGGGAAAACCGCGTGCACGTCGGCGATGTACTCCTTGGCCAGGGCGTCGCGTGGCGGCCCGAACAGGTCGCAGCCCGCTCCCGCGTGGGTGAAGGCGATCTCCGGGCTTTTGCGTTCGGCGATGCCGACGGAGGTGTGCAGGGCGATGGCGTCCCACACCACCGTGACGCGTTCCGCATCGACACCCTCCTCTCGGAGGAAGCCCGCTGCGCGGTCCGCCCCGTCCACCTCGAAGCGCTGTCGGTTGTCACCCGTCCCTGCCAGGCCGAGGTCGTGCAGGACGCAGCCCAGGAACAGCAGCTCGTCGTCGAAGTCGCGTCCGGCGCGCAGGCCGTGCCCCTCGGCGAGGGCACGGCCGAACAGGTAGGTGCGTGCGCTGTGGTTGGCCAAGAACAGCTCCTGGGCGTCGGTGACGAACCGCCAGGCCGCTCGGGTCAGGGTGGTGTCGGGGCAGTCGAATCTGGTGAAGAGATCGCTCATACCTAACGATCATGCTGCGGTCGTCCGCCCCGGCCCAGTGGCCAGAATGCCACAGGGTGCTAAATTCTAGCCATGACGAGCGTGGAGAGAGTCGTGGCGGTTTTGGCGGTGGACGGTGTGGTCGGCTTCGACCTGTCGGTTCCCTGCCAGGTCTTCGGGATGGCCGCGGACGCGGGTGAGCGGCCCCGCTACGAGATCCGGGTCTGTGCCCTGCGGCCGGGCCCAATGGCGACGGCCGAACAATTCGGCGCGTTCTCCTTTCACCCGTCCTGGGGGTCCGACGCCCTGGGACAGGCGCACACCATCGTGGTCCCCGGGTACGAGGGGTTCCTGGACGAGCCACCCGAAGACGCGGTCGCGGCGCTGCGCAGCGCCGCCAAGAGCGGAGTGCGTATCGCCTCGGTGTGCACCGGAGCCTTTCTCCTCGCCGCCTCCGGCCTGCTCGACGGCGGCCGGGCCACCACCCACTGGCGGTACGCGGCCGAGCTCGCACGCCGCCATCCAGCCGTCGAGGTGGACCCGGCGGTCCTGTTCGTCGACAACGGCCAGGTGCTGACGTCGGCAGGCGTGGCTTCCGGCCTGGACATGTGCCTGCACCTCGTGAGCCGGGACTATGGCGCCTCAGCGGCGGCGGCCACCGCCCGGCGCCTGGTGATGCCCCTGCAGCGAGGGGGCGGGCAGGCGCAGTACCTGGATCACGAGCCGCCCCCGAGCGAGGGGGCCTCGGCGGGCCTCCAGCCGACGCTGGAGTGGATGGAAGCCAATCTCGACCGCCCGCTCGGCCTGAAGGACATCGCCCGGCAGGCCGGCCTGAGTGTGCGCAGCCTCAACCGGCACTTCCGCGAACAGGTCGGGACGACTCCGCTGCAGTGGCTGCTGCGGGCGCGTGTCCACCGGGCCCAACGCCTGCTGGAGACCACCGACCTGGCCGTGGACCGGGTCGCGGAACGGTCCGGCTTCGGTTCGGCGGCCACCCTGCGCCACCACTTCTCCCGGGTGGTCGAGACGTCGCCGCAGTCCTACCGCCGGGCCTTCTCCCTGACCACCGCGTCGGATGACTGATGGCAGGCGGTCGGTGCCGGGGGAAAAGCGGGCGGGGCTATCCCCGAGGGGGAGAATCCGCTCGATCTGCGGGAGGTGCTCCCAGCTGTAGCGGTCCCGTGGAGACGGACCCCCGCCTCAGGTCACGGGTGCGGTGGTGTTCGGGCCGATCGGGATCACGAGCGGCGTGCCGGACACCGGTCGGGGATGACCGTGGAGGCCAGACCGCAGTCCTCGGCCACCAGGGCGGGGGTCAGGACCTCGGCCGGGGCTCCGGACCTCGACCGCCGTACCGTCGCGCGTGGCGACGCGCTGGTGGCGTCGGGGGCCGCGAGGTCGAGGTCGTGCGGCACCATCACGACGTCGATGGTGAAGTCTGGTACACGTCCGTGAGCCTTCAGGGCGCCGAGGGGATCTGGGACGACCTGACCGAGGCTGTCGGGGCCGACGCTTGACCGACCCACCGCTGACGTCGCGCTCCGCGGCGCCGGGGGCGGGGGCGGGACGCGGGGAGACCGGCGGACCGCTGGCCGCGCCGCCCACCCCGGTTTCGAGTGGGAGGTCTCCAGCGGCCGCGTCAGTTCTTCCGGGCGACGCCGCCGCAGATGAGCAGACGCGTCGTGGAAGACATCGAGTAGGCCCCCGGTACGCGAGCCTGGGGCGGCAGGGGCCGCCAGTCCTCCAGCGGCACCAACCCCGGCTCGACCAGCTCCCAGCCGCAGAAGTAGGACAGGATCTCCTCCCGATCGCGCCAGCGTCCGGTCCCCAGTTTGTCGATGAAAGCCCGTTCCAGGCTCAGCGCTCGGTCGTGCTCCCCCGGGTGGACCTGGCGCTCGGGCTTGGCGAAATGGCTGATGGTGAGGAAACTGCCGGGCGCGAGCGCGTCGCACAAATCCCGGGTGACGCCTCCTGGATCCTGATCGTCGGACAAGTGGTGCAGGATTCCGCCGAGCATCAACCCGATGGGCTGGTTGAAATCGAGGAGTTTTCGCGTTTCGGGCGCGGTGAGGATGTCCTCGGGACGCAGGAGATCGGCCGTGATGACGTCGGTCGTGTCAAGGTCGGAGAGGATCGCTCGCGCGTGGGCGAGCACAATCGGGTCCTTGTCGACGTAGACGATGTGGGCGTCCTTGTCGGCCTCGTGGGCGATCTCGTGCACGTTGGCTTCGGTCGGCAGACCCGAGCCGATGTCCAGGAACTGCCGGATGCCTCGCT
The DNA here is from genome assembly GCF_039530945.1 of Nocardiopsis rhodophaea. Classification (NCBI taxonomy): domain Bacteria; kingdom Bacillati; phylum Actinomycetota; class Actinomycetes; order Streptosporangiales; family Nocardiopsidaceae; genus Nocardiopsis; species Nocardiopsis rhodophaea. The sequence continues at coordinate 131,663 of NZ_BAAAPC010000006.1, read as the reverse complement.
CGGTGGCGAGATAGCGGACCGCGCGCTGGACGAACGCGCGGTTCCCCATGGCGATCTCGTTGACGCCGGGCACGATCTCGGCGGCGTAGTTCGCCATCTCCCGGTCGACCTCGAAATGGTCCTTCCCCCCCAGGAAATAGGAGTAGACCCGGGCGATGTTCGGCTTCGTCATGTCGACCTGCTGGGGCGGATTGTACTTTGCGCCCAGATGCTTCAGGAAACGGGGGGTCTCGAAACGGGTCATGGCCGTCCTCGACGGGCGGTTAGGAGAGTCGGCGTTAACCCTCCGGATTGTATTGCTCGCCCTTACCTTCAGTCACCGTTTTCGGGTCCTTCGTCCGAGAAAAAGAGGGACTCAATGCTCTTACCCCCTCCTGACGTGGGTGCTAACAGCGTGTGCGGCTCGGAAAAAGTTGGCGCGGTCGGCGCCGTACCGAGCCGCAACCCGGACCCCAACGCCACCTGGCGTTCCCGGCGTGCGACGCGGTGACCAGCCGCGGCCACGGCTGCGAGGCCACGGACACCGCGGCCGCGCCGTGACCACCCCCTCGACGGTCATGGCGCGGCCGCGTTCCCGGAAAAACGGCCGCTCTGGCGCGTCAGATCCGCGGGATCCCGGTGTAGTTCTCGGCAAGATGGGTCGCGGCGGCTGGCGAGGTCGTGATGTGCCGGAGGTGTGAGAGTCGCAGCCGGTCGTCGAACGCGTCGTCACCTGGCTGGGCGTGCAGCAGCGTGGTCATCCAGTAGGAGAAGTGCATGGCGCGCCAGACCCGGCGCAGGGCCGTGCCCGAGTAGGCGTCCAGCAGTCCGCTGTCGCCGTGTGTCTGGTCGGCGATCAGCGCCTTCGCCAGCACCATCACGTCGTTGATCGCCAGGTTGAGGCCCTTGGCGCCGGTTGGCGGGACGATGTGCGCCGCGTCCCCGGCGAGGAAGAGCCGTCCGTGCCGCATCGGCTCGGTGACGAAGCTGCGCATCGGCGTCACGCCCTTGTCGGTGATCGCTCCGCGCTGCAGCTCCCAGCCGCCCTCCCGCAGGGCGAGCCGGGTGGACAGCTCCTCCCAGATCTGCTCGTCGGACCAGTCAGCCGCGTCCGTGCCGTTGGGAACCTGCAGGTAGAGGCGGCTGACCGACTCCGATCGCATGCTGTGCAGCGCGAAGCCGTGGGGATGGTGCGCGTAGATCAGCTCGTCGCACGAGGGCGCGACGTCGGCCAGGATGCCGAGCCAGCCAAACGGGTAGACCTTCTCGAACGTGCGGACCACGTCGGAGGGCAGGGAGGCCCGACCGATTCCGTGGAAGCCGTCGCAGGCCACCACATAGTCGCACTCCAGGACCTGCTCCGCGCCCTCGTGGGTGAAGCGGATCCGCGGCCGGTCGGTCTCGGCGCCCTCGATGGCGGTCGCCTCGGCCTCGAAGATCAGCTGCCCGCTGTCGTCCGTGCGCCGCGCGATAAGGTCGCGCACGATCTCGGTCTGCGGGTAGAGGCGGACGCTGCGGCCGGTCAGGGCGGCGAAGTCGATGCGATGCGACTCTCCGTCGAAACGCAGGTCAATGCCTTCGTGCCGGAACCCCTCGCGCTCCATGCGCTCGCCCACACCGGCGGCGTTCAGCGCTTCGGCCACGCCGTGTTCAACGATGCCGGCGCGCTGCCGCTGCTCGCAGTAGGCGCGGTCGCGGCGCTCCAGCACGACGGATTCGACGTCAGCGAGGTGTAGCAGATGGGAGAGGAAGAGGCCGGCGGGTCCGGCCCCGATGATGCCGACGCGGGTGCGCATGGGGGTCCTCGGTCTTTCTAGATTCATCCGGAGGTGGGGTGACTGGCGTCGATCATCTCGGATGACCGACGGGAAGGCAGGGGTGGGGAGGCAGGGCCGGGGCGCCGCGGAGCGCTGGGGTGGTGGCGCGGCGGGGGGAGGCCCCGAGGCTAGGCGGGTCTCGCCTGTCCGTCCTCAAGTTCCGCGAGCACCTGCTGGGCCACGCCGAACGCCTTGTTCGCTGCCGGCACGCCACAGTAGATCGCTGCCTGGAGAAACACCTCGCGGATCTCCTCCGCGGTGAGCCCATTGCGCACGGCGGCGCGCACGTGCATCGCCAGCTCGTCCCAGTGCCCCTTGGCGACCAGGGCCGTGAGCACCATACAGCTGCGCGTCCGGCGGTCCAGCCCCGGCCGCGTCCAGATCTCGCCCCACGCGTAGCGGGTGATGAGGTCCTGGAAGGGCTCGGTGAAGGGGGTCGTCTTCGCCTCGGCCCGATCGACGTGTTCGTCGCCGAGCACAGCGCGGCGCACCGCCATCCCGGCGGCGTGCCGGGCGTCGTCCTCGTGCGGGGCACTGTCCCGCGTGCTGTCCTGGTCCATGGGGTCCATATCCGGCTCGGTTCTCCTCTGAGGTGCGCGGGTTATGAGGTGTGCGGGTGGGGCGTCGCGGCCGCGAAGTGGTCGAGCAGTAGCCCGTTCACCTCGTCGGCCTGCTCCCAGCTGGCGAGATGCGCGGCGTCGGGCACGACGCGCAACCGGGCCCCGCCGACCCCGGCGGTGATGCGCTCGGCGTGCTCCGGCGGCGTGGCGGGGTCCTCGGCACCGGCGATGACGAGCGTCGGCGCGGTGATCGCGGCCAGGTCGGACCGCAGGTCCATCCGCTCGATGGCCGCGCAGCAGCCCGCGTAGCCCTCCGCTGGAGTGGACGCGACCATGGCACGCATCTGGTCCACGACGCCGGGCTCCCGCTCAGCGAAGCCGGGGGTGAACCACCGCCCGACCACGGCGTCGGCGACGGCTCCCGTCCCCTCCGTCCGCACCGTCGCCGCCCGTTGCGCCCAGGCGTCGGCCGGGCCGAGCAGCGCCGACGTGCACAGCACGGCCAGCCGTTCGACGCGCTCGGGTGCGTGCGCGGCCAGCCACAGGCCGGTCATGCCCCCGATCGAGAGCCCGGCGAAGCGCACCCGATCCGCGCCGAGGCGGTCCAGCAGCCGCAACACATCGCCACCGAGGTCCGCCATCTCGTACGGCCCGTCGGGAACCGGCGACCCGCCGTGCCCCCGGATGTCGTACCGGACCACCCGGAAGCGCGCGGCCAGGGCGGCGACCTGGGGTTCCCACATCTCCAGCGTGCTGCCGAGCGACCCCGAGAGCACCACAACGGGCGCCTCCGGCGGGCCGTCGACCGTGGAGTGCACGTCGATGCTCATCCGTGTTCCGTTTCCTCCGCCAATTGCTCGTTCTCGTCCGCCACGCGGGACCGGTGGGCGGCGATCGCCCGATCGATGAAGAGGTCGGCGGAGCCGAGGTATCCCGCCGGGTCCAGGAGCGCCGCGACCCGCGCCGCGGTCCGGCGCCCGTCGAGGCGTTGGGTCAGCACGTCCGCCAGGTCGCGGCCGGACTCCACGGCCTCCGCGCACGCGGCCTTCACCAGGTCGTGCGCGGGCAGGCGGCCGAGGTCGGGCGTGAGGTCGGTGGTGACGCGTTCGGCCAGCGGGAGGCCGCCGGTCAGGTCGAGGTTCTGGCGCATCCGCTCGGGATCCACCCGCAACCGCTCCACCGACGTGCGCAGCCAGGCCACCGCGGATCCCGTCACGCGCAGCAACTGGGCCATCGGCAGCCACTCCGACTGCCACGCGCCCGCCGCTCGCTGGTGCTCCTGCGCCTGGGCGGCGTACAGTGTCGCGGCCAGCCCCGCCGCCTGCCCGGCGCAGGCCCGGGCGGACACCGCAGCCACCGGATTGCGCTTGTGCGGCAAAGTGGACGATCCCCCGACTCCGGCTCCGCCCGCCTCGACGACCTCACCGACCTCCGTCTGGGCCAGCAACACGATGTCGCCCGCGATTTTCCGCACCGCTCCGCACATCCGCGCCAGCGCCCCGGCGAGTTCGGCGATCGGCCCCCGGTCAGTGTGCCAGGGCAGCACCGGCTCGGCCAGCCCCAGCTCATCGGCGAACGCCGCCGTGACGCACGGTCCCGCATCCCCGAGCGACGCCAGCGTCCCGGCGGCCCCGCCGAGTTGCGCCAGAGCGGGCGCGTTGACGCGCCGCGAGGCGGTGCCGATCGTCTGCAACCAGCCCGCCGCCACCAGCCCGAAGGTGGTGGGCAGCGCCTGCTGGAGCAGGGTCCTGCCGGGCATGAGGGTGGAGCGGTGCCGGTCGGCGAGGGCGGCCAGGCCGTCGGCCACGGCATCGGCGTCCGCCCGGATCACCGCGCTCGCGCGGCGGCTCACCAGCACAGCGGCGGTGTCCATGATGTCCTGGCTGGTCGCCCCGTAGTGCACATGGCGCGCGGCGTCGCCGCCCACGGCCCCGGTCAGTTCGCGTACCAGGGGCACCACCGGGTTCCCCGACGCCGCCGCGGCCTGACCGATCCCGCCCGCGTCGAAGCGCTCGGGGACGCAGCACGCCGCGATCGCCTCCGCATGCGTCGCGTCGATCACACCGGCCCGCGCGCAGGCCCGCGCGAGCGCGGCCTCGGCGTCGAGTAGTGCGCGCAGCCACGCCGCGTCACCGACCTCCGCGCCGACGCGGCCGTGCGCGTACATGCCGCCGAACAGCCCGCCGGCCGCGTCGCCGGGCGCGTCTGCTACCCCTGTCACCTCGACTCCTCGCCTGGTTCTGTGCTGATGTGCTCTCCGCGTATCGCTCAGCCGGCGATCACGGCAAGAGCCGCGATTCTGTCCTGTTATGCCCCCGCCCGGCCCGCGGTCATCGGCGGAACAGGGCGGGTACCCGCGGATAGTGGCCGCCCAGAGCACCCCTCAGCACTCTCTTCTGCGCCCTAGATGTCGAAGAAGACGGTCGCGTCTTCCCCTTGCAGCCGGACATCGAAGCGGTAGCCGCCGTTTTCCTCGTCCACACGCGCGATGAGGGTGGCGCGGGCCGCTGGGTCGTCGATGTCGGCCAGCACGGGGTCAGCCGCGTTCGCCTCGACTTCGTCGGGGAAGTAGACGCGCGTGACGGTGCGGTGCAGCATGCCGCGCGCGAACACCGACATGTCGATGTGCGGGGCCTGCGGGCCGTTCGGCCCGGGGACCGGGCCCGGCTTGAGGGTGAAGATCGCGTAGTCCCCATCGCCGTCCGTCGGGCAGCGGCCGAACCCCCGGAACCCGGGACGGGCCACCGGGCCGCGCGGGTCGTCGGGGTGGTCGAAACGGCCTTCCGGGTCGGCCTGCCAGGTCTCGACCAGCGCGTCGGTCATTGGTTCACCCGCCCCGTCGTACACGGTGCCGCGGATCCAGATCCCCTCGGCCGTGCCCTCCTCGGCAGCGAAGGGGCCGTCCGGCCAGGGCAGGCCGATGTGCAGGTAGGGGCCGACCGTCTGGGACGGTGTTGTGGGAAACGTCGGCGTGGCGGGATCCCCCGGTGTGCTGCGCTCCATCAGTCGTCGTCCTCCTCCGACTCGAAGACGGTGGCCTCGCGCCCGCGCAGGACGATGTCCCACTCGTAGGCCAGCGCCCACTCCGGCACGGTGTTGGCGTAGTCGAAGCGCGCCACCAGCCGCTCGCGCGCCTTCTCGTCCGGGATCGCGTTCCACATCGGGTCCTGGAAGAACAGCGGGTCGCCCGGGAAGTACATCTGCGTGACCAGCCGCTGCGTGAAGGCCCGTCCGAACAGGGAGAAGTGGATGTGGGCGGGCCGCCATGCGTTGTCGTGGTTCTTCCACGGGTAGGCGCCGGGCTGGATGGTGACGAACCGGTAGCGCCCCTCGGCATCGGTCAGGGTGCGGCCCACACCGGTGAAGTTGGGGTCCAGCGGGCACGGCCAGTTGTCCATCACGTGCCGGTACCGGCCGCCCGCGTTGGCCTGCCAGATCTCGATCAGCGAGTGCGGCACCGGGCGGCCGTCGCTGTCGCGCACCTGCCCGTGCACGATGATCCGCTGGCCCACGGGCTCGCCGTCGTGCTGGCGGGTCAGGTCGTGGTCGAGTTCTCCGACCCGGTCCTCGCCCAGGACCGGCCCGGTGATCTCGGTCAGCATGTGCGGCAGCAGCTTCAGCGGGCGGCTGGGGTGCCGCAACGCGGTGCTCCGGTACCCCGGGTAGTCGAGCGGGGGATGGACGTCGCGGTCCCGGACATAGCCGGGCACCTCCACGCCGCCCGCATGGCCCGCTCCGGCCTTCTCTTCGGTAGGACGGCCGCCGGATGCGTCGGATGAAGCGGCTGCTTGGGATGTCATCGGTTGTCCTCCTCTGCGTGCAGCACGACGGCGAGTCCCTGCCCGACGCCGATGCAGATCGCGGCCAGCCCCCAGCCCCCGCCGCGTCGGCGCAGCTCGTGGGCGAGCGCCCCCAGGATCCGCGCCCCGGAGGCGCCGAGCGGGTGGCCGATCGCGATGGCGCCGCCGTTCGGGTTGACGATCTCCGGGTCCAGTTCGGGCCAGAGCTTTAGGCAGGCCAGTGCCTGGGCGGCGAACGCCTCGTTCAACTCCACCGCGGACAGGTCGGCCCACCCGATCCCGGCGCGGCGCAGCGCGGTCTCCGCCGCCTCCACCGGGCCGATGCCGAAGCGGTGCGGGTCGACCCCCACCACGCCCCGCGACACGATGCGCGCCAGCGGTGTGATGCCCGTGGCCTCGGCGGCCGCCGCGTCGCCGATCAGCAGGGCGGCGGCGCCGTCGTTGAGGGGCGAGGCATTGCCGGCGGTGATGGTGCCGTCGGCCCGAAAGGCCGGCTTGAGCCCGGCGAGCTTCTCCCGCGACGTCTCCCGGATGCTCTCGTCGCGCGCCAGCTCCACCCCCGGTACACCGACGACTTCGGCGTCGAACACGCCCTTGGCCCAGGCGGCCGCGGCGGCGGAGTGGCTGCGCAGCGCGAACGCGTCCTGCTCGGCGCGGCCGATGCCGTGCAGCTCGGCGATCTGCTCGGTGGACTCGCCCAGGGACGCGGTCCACTCCTCGGGCATCCGCGGGTTGACCATCCGCCAGCCCAGCGTGGTGGAGTACAGCGTCTCGTGCCCGGCCGGGAAGCCCTTGGTCGGCTTGGGCAGCACCCAGGGCGCGCGGCTCATCGACTCCACGCCCCCGGCCACGATCAGTGACGCGTCGCCGACGGCCACCGCGCGGTTGGCGGTGATGACGGCCTCCAGGCCGGAGCCGCAGAGCCGATTGAGGGTCGCGCCGGGCACCGACGTGGGCAGCCCGGCGAGCAGCGCTGCCATGCGCGCCACGTTGCGGTTGTCTTCCCCGGCGCCATTGGCGTCGCCGAAGTAGACGTCCTCGACGGCGGCCGGGTCGAGCCCGGGCGCGCGCTTCAGCAGGCCGGCGATGGCGTGGGCGGCGAGGTCGTCGGGGCGGGTCGCGGCGAGCGCGCCGCCGTACTTGCCGAACGGTGTGCGCACCGCGTCGAGGACGAACGCGTCGGTCATCAGGTCTCCATCCTCCCGAGGGGTGAGGTGTGCCGCGCCTAGGATCGCGTGAGGCCCCGCAGCGCCGCCAGCTCCGCGGGTCGGGGCTCGGGTGTCGTGGTGAGGTCGGGGGAGACGGACAACTCCCAGCCGGTGGCGGCGTGCACGTCGCCGAGAGCGACGCCGGGGTGCACACTCACCAGGGTGAGCTCGCGGGTGTCGGGGTGGGGTTCGAGGACGCCCAGGTCGGTGATAACGCGGGTGGGGCCGGCGCCGGGCAGTCCGAGGCGATCGCGATCGCCCGGGCCCCGGCCGTGGCCGACCGAGGTCACGAAGTCGACGGACTCGACGAACGTGCGCCTGCTCTGCCGGACGATGACCACCACCTCGCGGCAGGAGGCGGCGATCTCGGGGGCGCCTCCGGCACCCGGCAGCCGCACGGCGGGATCGGTGTAGTCGCCGATGACGGTGGTGTTGATGTTCCCGTAGCGGTCGATCTGCGCGGCTCCGAGGAAGCCGACGTCGATACGTCCCGGCTGCAGCCAGTAGTTGAAGATCTCCGGCACCGACACGACGCTGTCGGCGGTCTCGGCGAGGATGCCGTCGCCGATGGACAGCGGGAGCGTGTCCGGCGCGGCCCCGAGGGTGCCCGACTCGTAGATCATCCACAGGCCGGGCGCGTGTGTGCGTCGGGCGAGGTTGGCGGCGGTGCTGGGCAGGCCGATGCCGACGAAGCAGGCCATGGCGGAGGTGAGGGTGCGCGCCGCCGTGACCGTCATGATCTCGTCGGCGGTGTAGTCCGCCTCCGCCGCGGCCGTGCCCGCTCCCGCACGGGGTCCCCCCGCTCCTGGCGACGCCGCCGCGTTTGGCGTCGCGGTGTCGCTCCCCGTGGTGTCCTGTCTCATGAACTCACCTGCTCTTCCCGGTCGGCGGGACGCGTGCTGGCCAGGTCGTCGTCGAGCCACCTGCTGAAGCGCTCGCGATCCCGGCTGATGGTGTCCCATGCCTGGTAGGCGGCGTTGTCGCGGGCGTAGTATCCGTGCGCGTACGACGGGGCGGCCCCGCCGGGAACCTCGGCGACGGCGGTCACGACGCGCGCGGGCAGCATCACCTGGCCGGGCACGGGTGTGAGCTCGTCGACGACCTCCTCCACGGTGACCAGCGAGCGCCGGGCGGCGAGCACGGCCTCTTTCTGTACTCCGGTGATACCCCACAGCTGGACGTTGCCCGCGCGGTCGGCCCGCTGCGCGTGAACGATGGTGACGTCAGGGGTGAGCGCCGGGACGGCCGTGAGTTTCTCGCCGGTGAACGGGCAGTCGATGGGGGCGATCTCGGTCGTCCGCCCGACCAGGTCGGTGCCGAGGTAGCCGCGGAGCACGGCGAAGGGCAGCCCGGAGGCCCCGGCGACGTAGCGGTTGGCCATGCCCGCGTGGCTGTGCTCCTCGATCTCCAGCGGGACCGGCCACCCATTCTGTACGGCGTCGCGGAAGCGGTGCAGCGAGCCCACGCCCGGATTTCCGCCCCAGGAGAACACCAGTTTGCGCGCGCATCCGGCGCCGATCATCTGGTCGTAGACGATGTCCGGGGTCATCCGCACCAGCGTGAGGTCGCGCAGGCCCTGCCGGATGATCTCGTGGCCCGCGGCGACCGGGATGAGGTGGGTGAAGCCTTCCAGGGCGACGGTGTCCCCGTCGTGGACGAGCTCACGGATCCCTACGTCCAGCGGCAGGATCATGTGCTCACCATCTCCTGTTCGTATAGCGAATGGATGTTCTTAGAACGAACACCTCGCGGCAGACGTTAGCGCCGCGTGCACAGCCGGTCAACCGTGTGTATGGGAAACGAGCCAGGAAGACGCAGGTCGGCGCCGCGACAGCGCACTTGGGCGCAGATGGGGGCGCGGAGCGGACGTAACCGGGGGTGAAAGGCGGAGGGGTGGCGGTCAGCCGCGGGACGCGATCTCCAGGTCCGCCTCGATGCGGGCCGCCATGGCGAGCAGAGGCGGCAGCAGATCGCGTCGCACGTCCTCGGCCGACCTGCGGCTGGCGTGCGCCGAGACGTTGGTGGCCGCGATCACCTGCCCCTGGCGGTCCCGGATCGGCACCGCCACCGCCCGCAGCCCCTCCTCCAGCTCCTGGTCCACTATGGCCCAGCCCTGACTGCGGATCTTCTCCAGCTCGGACCGCAGCCGGTCGGCCGAGGAGATGGTGCGGGAGGTGAGCGGGTCCAGGCGTACACGCTTGAGGTAGGACTCCAGCTCCGCCGGAGGGCGTCCGGCCAGCAGCACCCGGCCCATGGAGGTGGCGTAGGCGGGAAAGCGGGTGCCGACGTTGATCGACACCGTCATGATCCGCGATGTCGCCGCGCGGGCGATGTAGACGACATCGTCGCCGTCGAGGATCGACAGCGAGGACGACTCGTGCACTTCGGCCGCCAGCCGCTCCAGGTGCGGCTGGGCCACCTCGGGCAGGTCGGCCGAGGAGAGGTAGGCGTAGCCGAGCTCCAAAACGCGCGGGGTGAGCCGGAACAGCCGCCCGTCGCTGCGGATGTAGCCGAGGTCGGACAGGGTGAGCAGGAAGCGGCGGGCCGCCGCCCGCGTCAGTCCGGTGGCTCGGGCGACCTCACTCAGCGTCATCGCCGGGGTCTGCGCGGAGAACGCCCGGATGACGGCCAGGCCCCGATCCAGCGACTGCACGAAGTGTGCGCCACGGGCCTGCGGCTCTTCCGGGGTCGCTCCGGTGGTCATCGTCGACTGCTCCTGACTCACGTGACATCGCCGCGGCATTGGCCGCCCGGCAGGGGGTGTTCAGCGATGTTCTCATACCGAACAGGGTGTCCGTACAGCCTCGCGCCGCACGGCGTCGGACGATCGTTCCAGGTCGGAAACGGCCGCGGAGCGGAGGCGAGGCGGCCGTCACAGTGTTGGGCTCGTCTCACTCCCTCGCGGCCAATATCGCCATCCGGCGGCGGTGGCGAACGCCGCCGGATGTGCGACGATCAGGAAGGTCGCGCCGGTCAGGGCCGCCATCGTGGACGGGTCATCCTGCCATCCGATTCATTGGTTCCCTCTTCGCGGTGGATTCACGGTGGGTCAGGTGCCCGTTTCAACCCGAAGTGTTGGGTTGACGACACAATGGCGATCCTCTACGTTCGCGACGAGAACGCCAGTTCGCAAAGCGCACATGACTGACTTTTCGGGGTGCTGCGAACGCTTCGGTCCCGACCTACCGGGAGTCGGGCCGAGGGGCGAGATCCCGCCGATCGTCGTGTATCCCGGCCCATCCCCACGTTCCCTTATCTCAGGAGACCCCCGATGCGTCGAAAGATCCTCGCTCTGACCGGAGTCGCGGCGCTGCTCGCGACCGCGGCCTGCGGAGGCGGTGGTGCCGCGGAGAAGGACGGTGTCACCACGCTGAAGATCGGCTCCATGCCGGTCGTCGACACAGCGGCCCTCCACCTCGGGATCGACCAGGGCTACTTCGAGGATCTCGGGATCAAGCTCGACATCACCAACGTCCAGGGCGGCGCCGAGGCGATCCCGGGTGTCGTCAGCGGCGACTTCGACATCGCCTTCAGCAACGTGACCTCCCTGATCGTCGCCCGGGAGAAGGGCCTCCCGCTCAAGGTCATCAACAACGCCGTGGCCAGCACCGGCAAGCAGAAGGACGACTTCGGCGGGGTCGTGGTGCCCGAGGGCAGCCCCATCACCAGCGCCAAGGACCTCGCGGGCAAGAAGGTCGCGGTGAACACGCTGAAGAACATCGGCGACACCACCGTCCGCAACTCCGTGCGCAAGGACGGGGGCAACCCCGAGGACATCGAGTTCGTCGAGATGGCCTTCCCGGACATGCCCGCCGCGGTGGAGAAGAAGCAGGTCGACGCCGCCTGGGTGGTCGAACCCTTCCTCACTATGGCGCTCGACGGCGGCGCAACCGAGGTCGCGTCCAACTTCGTCGACACCCACGAGTCGCTCTCCGTGGCCGTCTACTTCACCTCCGAGAAGTTCCTCGCCGAGAACCCGGAGGTCGCCAAGTCGTTCTCCACGGCGATGTCGGAAGCGCAGTCCTACGCCCAGAGCCACCCCGAAGAGGTGCGCCGCATCCTCACCACCTACACCAAGATGGACCAGGACCTCATCGAGGAGATCCGGCTGCCCAACTACCCCTCCCAGAAGGACACCGAGTCCGCCAAGGTGCTCGGTGACCTCATGAAGGAGGACGGCCTGATCGAAAACGAGCCGAAGCTGGACGAGCTCTACCAGTGACCCGAACCGCGACAACCACACCCGACGCCACCCGTGGCGCGGGCGCGAACCGGGCCCTGCTGGGCGCCGCCGGCGTGGCCGGACTGATCGTGCTGTGGGAGGCGCTGCCCCTCATCGGGGCGGCGCGGCCCCAGTACCTTCCCCCGGCCTCCGAGGTCGCGGGCGTGCTGGCCGAGCGGCTCGGCAGCGCGGCCTTCTGGACCGCGGTGGGCGACACCCTCACCTCCTGGGCGCTGGGGCTGGCGATCGCGTTCGCGGCGGCCACCGTCCTCGGTTTCCTCATCGGCTCCGCGCCGCGCGTGCGCGCCTTCACCACCTCCACGGTGGAATTCCTCCGCCCCATCCCCTCCGTCGCGCTGATCCCGCTGGCGATCCTGCTCTACGGCACGGACATCCGCTCGACCCTGCTGCTCGTCGTCTACGCCGCGTTCTGGCAGATCTACATCCAGGTGCTCTACGGGGTCGCCGACGTCGACCCGGTCGCCGAGCAGACCGCGCGCTGCTACGGACTCGGCCGCCTGGCCCGGATCCGCTACGTCGTGTGGCCCTCGGCCCTGCCCTACCTGATGACCGGACTGCGGCTCGGCGCGGCCGTCGCGCTGGTCCTCACGGTGACCGCGCAGCTGGTCATCGGCAGCCCCGGCCTCGGCCAGGAGATCGCCGTGGCCCGGTCCAGCGGAGCCGTCGTCGACGTCTACGCGCTGATCGTCGCCACCGGGGCGCTCGGCGTCCTCGTCAACGTGGGAATCCGCGCGCTGGAGCGGCGCGCGCTGCGCTGGCACTCATCAGTACGGGGGGAGGTCCTGTGACGGCCACGCGATCACCGGCCATCGGCAGACGGTCCGGGCGGGCGCCACGAGGGCTGGTCCGCGTCCTCCAACTGCTCCTGCTGCCGGTCCTGCTCATCGCGCTGTGGTGGGTCAGCAGCGCCACGTCCGCCAACTACTACATGCCGACCCCCGACGTTATCGCGGTGACGTTCGGCGAGGTCTGGTTCTCCGAGCGCCTCTTCGTCGACGTGCTGCCCAGTATCGGCCGCCTGCTGCTCGGGTTCGCCCTGGCGGCGGTCCTCGGCGTCGGCCTCGGGGTGGTCCTGGGACTGTCACCCCGCGCCCGGGCGGTCACCGAACCCGTCCTGGAGTTCTTCCGGGCCGTCCCGCCGCCCGTCCTGGTGCCGCTGCTGATGCTGCTCGTGGGCGTGAACACCCCGATGAAGCTCGCGGTCATCGTGTCGGGATGCGTGTGGCCCATCCTGCTCAACACCATCGAGGGCGTGCGCGCGGTCGACACGGTGCTGGCGGACACCTGCCGCTGCTACGGCATCCGCGGGCCCCGCTGGCTGACCACCCTCGTGCTTCACTCGGCGAGCCCGCAGATCATGGCGGGTCTGCGCCAGGGGCTGTCCATCGCGATCATCCTCATGGTCATCAGCGAGATGTTCGCCAGCTCCAGCGGTCTGGGCTTCACCATCGTGCAGTTCCAGCGAAGCTTCGCCATCCCCGAGATGTGGAGCGGCATCGTCCTGCTGGGGCTGATCGGCTTCGCGCTGTCGGTGCTGTTCGGCGTGGCGGAGCGGTACGTCCTGGGCTGGTACCACGGCGTGCGCGCCGCGAGCCGGGGGGAGTGAGTCAATGAACACCCCCGCCCCTCCCCGCACCCCCTACCCCAACGGCCTGGCAAGGAGTGGTCGCAATGCTTGAGGTGACCCGGCTACAGAAGATCTACCGGGGTGAGGACCGCGAGGTCGAAGCCGTCCGCGACCTCACGTTCCGGCTCGGCGAGGGCGAGCTGGCCTGCCTCGTCGGCCCTTCGGGCTGCGGCAAGACCACGCTGCTCAAGTGCATCTCCGGGCTCATGGCCCCGACGTCCGGCCGTGTCGAGCTGGCCGGGAGCAACGTCACCGGACCGCCCCGGGACATGGCCGTGGTCTTCCAGGAGTACGGCCGCAGCCTGTTCCCCTGGATGAGCGTGCGGGACAACGTCGAGCTCCCGCTCAAGGAGAAGAAGCTGTCCAGGTCGCGGCGGCGCAAGCTGGTACGCGAATCGCTGGAGGCCGTGGGGCTGTCGGACTCCGCGTCGTCCTATCCCTGGCAGCTGTCCGGCGGCATGCAGCAGCGCGTGGCGATCGCTCGGGCCATCGCCTACGAGCCGCGTGTGCTGCTCATGGACGAGCCCTTCGCCGCCGTGGACGCGCAGACCAGGGCCGACCTGGAGGACCTGATCCGCGACCTGTGGCACAGGTTCTCCATCACCGTCCTGTTCGTCACGCACGACATCGACGAGGCGGTGTACCTCGGGCAGCGGGTGCTGGTGCTGTCGGCCTCGCCGACGGTCATCCAGGACGACGTGGCCGTCGACCTGCCCGACCAGCGCGACCAGCTCACCACGCGCGCCCACCCCCGCTTCGCCGAGCTGCGCGCACGGGTCTACAACCAGATCCAGAACACCAAGCGCGGCCCGGCCGACACGGGTCGGTCGGCGTCGAACCCGGCCACGGCCGACGCCTGATACGTCGGTCACGGCCGTCCGGCCGGTCGGCGCCCCTTCACCTGGCACGGGCGCCGGCCGGTCCCTTCGTTGATCTCGGCGAAGTGCACCTAATTCCGCCGAATATCCGGTGCACTTCGCCGAGTTCAACGGCCGAGTGGGAGGTGGCATCGCGCTCACCCCTTTTCGGCCCCGGCCGTCAGCCCCGAGACCAGCAGACGCTGGGCGAGCAGGAACCCGGCCACGATCGGGACGGTGATCGCGATCGACCCGGCCATCAGCACCGGGGCGGGAATGGCGAAGTCGGCGAGACGCGCGATGCCCAGGGACACCGTCCACCGCTGCCGGTCGTCGACGAGGAAGAGCAGCGCGAACAGGAACTCGTTCCAGGCGATCATGAACACGTACAGCCCGGTCGCGGCGACCCCCGGCAGGGCCATTGGCAGCACCACCCGGGTGATCACCTGCAGCCGGTTGCAGCCGTCGACCTCGGCCGCCTCCTCCACGCTGACCGGAACTGCCTGGAAATATCCGCGGAGCATGTACAGCGACACCGGGATCGTCTGGGCCATGTAGATCACCACGAGCCCGACCAGCGAACCCGTCAGGCCGATCCGGCTGAACAGCACGAACAGCGGTACCGCGAGCACGATTCCGGGGAACAGGTACACGGCCAGGAAGAACCCGTTGACGGTGTCGCGGCCGAAGAAGCGCAGCCGCACCGCCGCATAGGCGCCCAACACGCTGCAGGTTACGGTCAGCAGCACGGTCCACGCCGACACCATCAGCGAGGTACGCATGAAGCGGGCCAGCCCGAACCCGCCCGCGGACTCATCGGCCAGCGCCCGGCCATAGGAGCTCAGGTCCACCTCACCGGGCCCGGGGAGCGCCAACGGTGACGCGATGACCTCGGTGAACGGCCGCACCGACAGAACCGCGCCATAAAGCAGCGGCCCCGCTGCCGCGGCGACGGCACCGACGATCACCACGATCCGCAGAGCCGCCAGCACCCGGGACTCCACCGTGTGCCGGTCCAGCCTGAGGCGTCCGCCGCGTCGCTCTGCCATCTACACCCGCTCCTTCTGCGCCATCCGCAGGTAGAGCACGAGCAGCCCGGCCAGCGCGAGCGTCATCAGCACACCCAGTGCTGAGGCCGTGCCGATGTTCGCCCGCGTTACCAGCTCCTCGTACACCCGCACCGCAACCACCTCGGTGCCGCCCGCGCCACCGGTCAGCAGGTAGACATCGGTGAAGTTCTGGAACGACCAGATGAACCGGAGCAGGCCCAGCAACGCGAGGACCCCCGTGAGCTGCGGGAGCAGCACGTGGCGAAACACCTGGGTGGGCGAGGCGCCGTCGACGACGGCGGCCTCCTCCAGGTCGCGCGGCACCGCTTGCAGCCGCGCGGTGATGAACAGGAACGCCAGCGGGAACGACTTCCAGACCTCGAACACGATCACGACAGTGAGCGCGACGGGCACGGGCAGGCCGCCGATGTCGATGTCGTAGGTGGAGAGGAAGTTGATCGGCGCGCTCCAGCCCAGCAGGCGCTGACCGATCTCGTTGACCGCGCCGTACTGGGGGTTGAGCAGGGTCGTCCAGATCGTCGTGGCCGCCACGACCGGCAGGACATAGGGCACCAGCAGCAGCCCCCGCACCGCGCCGCGCCCACGGAAGGGGCGGCGCAGCGCCAGGGCGACGACAAGTCCGCTGAGCACCGAACCGACCGTGGTCACCGTGGCGTAGACGACGGTGGTGCGCGCGGCAGCCCAGAACCCAGCGCTGGAGAGCACCCGGTCGAAGTTGTCGAAGGAGACCTCCAGGTCGGCGAGGGAGAAGAAGCGGATGTCGATGAGCCGCATGTCCTGCAGTGACAGCACGAACCCCGCCAGGAACGGGAAGAGCACCACAGCGCCGACCACCAGCAGTGTCGGCGCCACCAGCAGGCGCCCGTGCAGCTCCTCACGCTCCCTGCGCGTGCGCGGGCGGCGCGAGCCGACGGCCGCGCGTGCGGTCCCCGTCCGGCGCCCGCTCACTCGACGTCGGCCTGGACGTCACGGGCGGCATCGGCCATCCGCCGGGCCACATCGGCGGGGTCCGCGCCGTCGAACAGCGGGCCGACCTCGCGGCTGAGGGTGTTCTGTGCGGCCAGCGCGCCCGCGAAAGCCGCCTGCTCGGTGCCGTAGCCCCACCTCCGGAAGCTCTGCGCGCCCTCGACGATGCCGCGTATCGTCTTCTCGTCGTAGAAGTCGGACAGCGGGCGTCGCGCGTCCTCGTCCTCGCCGGTGGGCAGGGAGGTCCACGCATCGGCGAAGGCCGTGGGGTTCTCCTTCGTTCCCATCCGGACGGGGATGCGGCCCTCGGGAGACACCGCCAGGGTGTCGACGTACCCGTCGCTCAGGAGAAACTCGATGAACTTCCGCGCCGCGGCTGTATCGGCCCCGCGCGGGACGCCCAGGTTGAGGGTGAGGCCGTACTGCCGCGCCTCGTCGGGGTCACCCGACGCGCCGGCACCGGGCGGATAGAGGCCGGTGACCACCCTGCTGTTGGCGGCCAGGAACGCCGGGTCGTCGGCGCACTCCCCGCACGTGGGCGGGAAGTCGGGGGCCAGCCCGGCGAGCTCGTCGAAGATGTGCGACCCCCAGAAGAGCATGGCGCTGCGACCGGAGAGGTAGGCGGCGCGCGTGGTCTCCACGTCCTGGTCGCCGCCGACCGACGCGTCGGCCATCCGGGCGTAGGCGTCCAGGGCACGGGCGCACTCCGGAGCCTCCAGGGCGACCTCGCCCGCGTCGTCCACCAGGTCGCAACCCCCGGCCAGCAGCAGCGCCTCCAGGGTCTGGGTGGTGAAGGGGTCGCCGGGCTTGGTGCCCAGGACAATCCCGGCGACGCCGTCGGAGGAGAGCTTCTCGGCGGCGTCGGCGATGTCCTCGATCGTGCGCGGAGGCCTCAGGCCGGCGGCCTCGAACATGTCGGTGCGGTAGACGAGGACCTGCCCCCAGCCGTCGCTGGGCACCGCGGTGAGGGCACCGCCGGTCGTGACCATGTCCAGCGCGTTATCACTGAAGGTGTCGCGCCCCAGCTCCGCGACGACGGCCCCGGCGGTGTCGGTGTCCAGCAACCCCTGCGCGGTCCACGCCGCGGCCTGGTCGGGCGCCAGCAGGATCACGTCGGGCACGTCACCGGAGGCCGCCCCGGTGACCAGGGCCTGGTTCTGGTCGGAGGCCGCCATGGCGACGACGTCGACATCGATGCCGGTCTCCTCGGTGAAGCGTTCAGCCGTGGCCTCCTGCTGGTCCAGCCGGTCCGGCGTGACGTGCGGGGTCCAGAAGGTGAGGGCGCCGGAGCCGTCCCCGCCACCGAGTGTGCAGGCGGCCCCGAGCAGCAGGAGGAGCACCGCGCCTCCGGCCGCCAGGGCGCGGTGTCGGGACGGGTGCTTTCTCCTCCCGTCCTCCTTGACGGAAAACATGGGCACCTCCAGTGCGGCGGCACGAAAAGGGAGCCGCATGGCCCCCTCAGGTCGGTGGAACGTGGACGGGGCGGCCGTCGAGGGCGTGCAGCGCGATGAGCACGCTCGCTCCGGTCAGCGCCAGGGGCGCGACGGCGGCGGGGCGGCCGTCGCTGGTCACCTTCTCCGGCAGTGCGCCGAGCCGGGTGCGGTGCGCGTCGAGCCAGTCGAGCAGGCTCCCGGCGAGCGCGTGTTCGCCCAGGCAGGCGGCGGTCATCGTGAACAGTGACAGCTGCGGGGTCCAGGCGGTCGCGGTGTCGCCCCACTCCTCGCCCGGACGTACACCGCCGTTGGACAGCCGCAGCGCGGCCAGGGTCCGGTGCCAGGACGCGCGCGGTCGGGGCGCGGCGGGGGCGAACGGGGGCAACAGGAACGCCACCGCGGCGTCCCGCCCGCCGCCCCGGCGCCGCGGGTAGCCGTCCCGGGAGAAGTGCCGTTCGATCCCCGGCCCCAGCCGGGAGGCGACCCGTGCGCACCGCCGGGCCGCGTCGGGGGCACCGAGTCCGCGCAGGACCTCCGCACCCGCGCGGGCCCCGAGCAGGAGGGGCGCGGCCGTACCCAGCGTGACGTCGGTGGTCGCTTTCTCCCAGTAGTCGGGGGAGGGGCGGGGGAGCCCGACGTCCGTGTCGACCGCGGCGTCGAGCGCCTCGGCCGCACCCACCAGCGCGGGCGACACGTCGGCGACCTCCTTCGGCGCCGCGCCCGCGGACACGTCGGCGGCAGGCACCGGCGCGGTGCGCCACAGCATCCAGGCCGCCCACAGCGTCCAGCCGATGCCGTCCAGTTGGGTGCCGCGGTCATCGGGTACCTCGCCGGAACCGTCGGGAAGGTAGCGCGCCTGCCAGGTGCCGTCGGCCTCCCGCATCGCGGCGACATAGCGCAGCACCCGCAGCGCGTCGCCGCGCCGCCCGCTCAGCGCCAGCGCCACAGCGCAGAAGGCGGCGTCGCGCGGCCACACATAGCGCCAGTAGGGGCTGGCGGCGGCGACCATCGCCCCGTTGGGGTACAGGAGCGCGCGGATATCGATCAGAGCGGTGCGCGCCATCTCCGCCCAGGGGGAGCCGACCGCCGGGACATCGGCTGCCGCCAGCCAGGCGCGCTCGCGTGCCACGGCCTCCGGCGTCGCCTCCGCGGCGCCGGGCAGCCGCTGCTCCGGTGCCAGCAGCCCCGTTTCCGGGACCCGTGCCACCGCCGAATTCGGCGGCACCGCGACCGGGGCACCATCCGCGCCGACCACCACGCCATCGGAGTAGAGGCGGGTCTCCGGCCGCCACGCGGTTCCGCGCGTGCCGAGGACCGGGTCGACCTGGTCCGGTCCGGCCATCCGGCATCACCGTCTCCTCATTGCGCGCCACCCTCGCTGCGGCATGCCCCTTTCATGCCCGCCGGAGCAGAAGTGGACTCCCTCCCGCGGGCCATTCCCGTCCGGCCGCTCCTCCCCGACCGGTCGCCCATGTTCGCGCCCAGAGCCCATCCAGGGAGGCCACGGCGTGTTGTCGAGCCCGGTGGGCGGCGCGGACCGCTCCGGCTCCGCCGGACGGAAACCGGAAGCCTCGTGGCGATGCCACCTCACCACCGGACCGGGCACAGCCCCCGCGCCGACACGCCGTGGGGCGGAGAGAGAAGACGGTCCCGCGGGTCGGCGGGCACGCGGCGGTGCGGCCTCCCGACCCCGCTACGCTGGCCTGCATGGAGCGCCCCTACACCATCCTGAGCTGCGCGATGTCCGTGGACGGGTACATCGACGACGCAAGCCCCGACCGGCTGCGGCTGTCCAGCGAGGAGGACTTCGACGAGGTCGACGAGCTGCGCGCGCGGTGCGACGCCATCCTGGTGGGGGCCGGGACCGTGCGGCGGGACAACCCGCGGCTGCTGGTGCGCTCGGCCGAACGGCGGCAGCGCCGCGAAGCCGAAGGCCGCCCGGGGCACCTGCTCAAGGTGGTGCTCACCGAAAACGGCGAGCTCGACCCGCGGGCGCGCTTCTTCACCACCGGGGACGCCGGAAAGATCGTATACACCGCGAGCGGGACCTACCCGGCCTGCGTCGAGAGGTTCCGCGACGCCCCCGACGACGTCACCGTGGTGGACGCGGGAGCCCCCACCGACCCCGCCCGGATCCTCGCCGACCTCGGCCGCAGGGGCGTGCGCCGCCTCCTCGTCGAGGGCGGGAGCCGGGTGCACACCCTCTTCCTCACGGCCGGACTGGCCGACGAGATCCGACTGGCCGTGGCCCCGTTCTTCGTCGGGGACGCCGACGCGCCCCGCTTCGTGGATGCCGGGGCGTTCGCCAATGGCCCCGACCACCCGATGCGGCTCGCCGAGGCCCGGACCATCGGGGACATCGTGGTGCTGCGCTACCTGACCGGGCGCCCGGCATGACCCCCGACCGGCCCGTCCACCCCACGGCCTCCGGCGAGGGCCGCGAGCCCACCGAGGCGGATCTGCGCTGGCTGCGCGCGGCCATCGAACTGTCGCGCTTCTGCCCGCCGTCGGCCACCGCGTTCTCCGTCGGAGCGATCGTGCTGGGTGCCGATGGCTCCGTGCTCGCCAATGGGTACTCGCGCCGGGACGACCCACACGACCACGCCGAGGAGGCCGCCCTGCGCACGCTCTCCCCGGACGACCCCCGGCTGCGCACAGCCACCCTCTACAGCTCCCTAGAGCCCTGCAGCACCCGGTCCTCCCGCCCGCGGTCCTGCGCCGACCTGATCCTGGCCACCCCGGTCCCGCGCATCGTGTTCGCGTGGCGGGAACCCGCGGTCTTCGTCGACTGCCAGGGGGCGCGGCTGCTGCGCGACGCGGGCCGCACCGTCATCGAGGTCCCGGCGCTCGCCGACGGGGTTCGCGAGGTCAACGCCCACCTTCTCGGCTAGGCGCCCACGCCCCCGGATCACCGTCCCCGCGCGAGCGGCCCGAGCACCCGGTAGCGGCTCAGTACCCGACGCGCGGCGCGAGCGCCTCGGTGAGCACCCGCCCCTCGGCTTCCGCGGGAGGTTCCACGCCGAGCAGGTGGCTGATGGTCGGGGCCACGTCGATCGTCCGCGGGCCGCCGGGCATGCGCCCCTGGGCGACGCCCGCCCCGGCGAGGACCAGCGGCGCCGTCCCCTCCCGCAGGCTCGCGTGTCCGCCGCGTTCGCGCCCGTCCACCTCATCGGGGTCGAAGAAGGCGTAAGGGGGCCGCGCGTCCACGGCGAAGTCGCCCTCGGTCGGTGTCGTGCCCATCGCGGCAAGATCGTCGCGGTTGAACACGGCCTCCAGCTCGGGCAGGTGGCGCAGCAGACCCTCGATGCGGTCGCGCTCCCGCGCGCTCTCCGCCCGGCCGCGCAGGTAGACGTTGGCCGCGCGCGGGCTCGCGGTGAGGACCACCTCGGTGCGGGAGGCCGGGGCCTGGCCCGAGTACAGGCGTTCCACGGTGAACCCGGCGTCGGAGATCGCGCCGAGCACCTGCGGTTCCAGGGACTCCGTGTACCCGGTCATCCCGTGGTCGGAGACGAACACGAACGTCGCGTCGTCGCCCAGGCCCACCTCCTCCACCGCGTCGATGATGCGGCCGAGCCCGGAATCGAGCTCGGCCAGGCGCCGGGGGATGTTCGGAGAGTTCGGCCCCTCCCGGTGCCCGAGGCTGTCGATGTCGGCGGAGTAGGCCGCGACGAGGTCGGGGATGCGGGGCAGGGTCACCGGGACTCCGTTGGAATCGACCGGCTCGCCGCGCAGGGCGCGCACCACGGTGTCGACGTTCTCCTCCCACGTGGCGCCCTGCGTGTAGAGCCCTTCGGGGTCGCCGTAGGTGACTCCCTTGTCCTGGACGATGTACCAGCCCGCTGACAGGACGTTGCGGTGCTGGCGGCGCAGGCTCTGCGCGATGGTCTCGGCCGCGATGTCGCGGGTCTGGCCGATCGCCTTGCCACTGCCGGGGTCGAGTACGTAGGCGGCGTTGCCGTGCACGATCGGCCGGGCGCCGGTGGCGATCCCCGCCCGGCTGGGGTTGGACACCGTCTTGTAGGTGCACGCGGCCGTGGCCAGAGATCCGCGAGTGACCAGGGATCGCAGGCGTGGGAGGCGGGCGTGCAGGTGGGCGTCGAGGTAGGAGGGGTCGACACCGTCCCAATCGATGAGAATCACCGGGCCGGCGGAGGGCCGCTCGCGAACGGCCCGCGCGGCAGCGGGGCGCGGAGTGAAGAGGGGGGTCATGGCGGCGAGGGCGGTGACGCCGACCGCCGATACCGCGGTGCGGCTGAGAAAGGACCGACGTCGCATTCGAGGCCTTCCCGGTGGGAGTGACGAGTCGCGGCAGCCGAATATAACGCGGGCTTTGGCTCCCATCGGTTCAGGTGACGTATACCACCCAGACGTTGACCGTTACTTTGCCGTCTGCCGACGGTTCCACTGGATTCGAGCCCATACCGTTACACGGCGAACCTCCGCGACCTGCGGGGGCGTGGCGAAGGTGCGGTGCCGGGGATCCGGCGGTGACCGGGGAGGATCCTCGATGGAGATGAGCTTGCTGGGCCGTTTCGCGAGGCTGGTGAACGACATCGGCTTCGACCTGACGAGCAAGAAGTTCATGCTCCTGCTGGCCCTGTTCGCTGTCGCCTCCTTCGTGCTCCTGGTTTGGGTCTGGCCGCGGCTGAGCCAGAAGGGGCTGAAGAGCGTGCTCGGGCGTGTCGGGCTGCTGGGTCTGGCGACCGTCACCGCTCTAGCCGCCGTCGCGAGCGTCGTCAACTGGGACATCAGGGTCTACCCCAAGTGGAGCGACCTGCTGGGGACCGGGGACGGCACGCAAAACATCGTCGGGGTGGCCGACCGGGGCGACCAGCGGGAGGGCGGCCTCCGCGTCACGTCAAGCAGCGTCCCGGGCGGCGGAGACCGGGCCTCCTCCGGGCAGATCGACACCGTCGAGTTCAGCGGCCCCACATCGGGACTGAAGAGCACCGGCTCCGTCTACCTGCCGCCCCAGTACTTCTCCCAAGAACAAGCGCCGCGCATCCCGGTCGTTCTCGTCGTCGCGGGAACGGACCAGAAGCCCGAGGACGTCCTGAAGGGCCTCGACCCGGCCAACGCCGGGGGGACGCCCGCCATCTGGGCCGTCATCGGGCTAGCCGGAACCGGCGCGACGGCGTGCGTCGACGTGCCCGGCGGGCCGCAGGCGCAGACCTTCGTCGGCCAGGACGCCACCCAGCAGCTCACCACCACCTACCGGATCGCGCCGGCGCGCAGCGGGTGGGCGATCGCGGGGATCGGTGACGGCGGCGGCTGCGCGCTGATGACGGGCCTGGCGCACTCCGCGAAGTTCAACGCGGTGGTCTCTCTCGGCGGCGAGGTCACCGCCCCGGACAACCCGCGGAGGAGCGACCTCTACGGCGGAAGCGAGGCCATCCGCGACACCACCGATCCGCTGTGGCGCGTGAAGAACCTGCCAGCGCCGCCGCTGCAGATCCTGCTCGGCCAGGGGAAAAACCAGGACGCCGCGGGGCTCGACGCCCTGGAGAAGGCGGCGCGCGAACCTACGAGGGTGAGTCGGCTGTCCAGAACCGGCGGTGGCGACGACGCCGTTTCCTGGAAGCCGCGCATGCGCGAGGTCGCCAAGTGGCTCGGCGAGCGACTGGACGACGGAACCACGACGCCCTGACGCCGCACCGCACCCCTCAAGCTCGCATCGCTCCGCTTCCCTTCCTCCCCCGTCACCCCCGTCTCGCCCCGCACCTTAGTCCTGCCATCATCGCCGAAAGGAACGTCTCGCGGTGGAATTGACCAGTCCCGTTCTGCTCTGGACGGTGAGCGCCTGCACCATCGCGGCGTTTGTCGCGGTGATCGTGTTCTGGCGCCACGCCGCCCGCGCTGGCCTGCGCGGCCTGGTGGCGCGCGTGGTGATGATCGGGGTGGTCCAGCTCTGCGCGCTGTCCACCCTCGCGCTCGTCGCCAACCTGCACTTCTCCTTCTACGGCACGTGGGATGACCTGCTCGGCCACGACGGTCCGGCCGACGCCGCGCCGACGGACAGCCAGAAGGACGGCGGCGAGTCGGTCGCCGAACCGCTGCCCGACGACGACGTGACCTCTCAGGTCCCCGAGAGGATGGGCAAGCTGGAGAAGGTGCAGTTCAAGGGCGCGCGCAGTGGGCTGTCGGACATGGGCTACGTGCTGCTCCCCCCGGAGTACTTCTCCAAGGCGCACGCGGAGGACCGCTTCCCGGTGGGCATCCTGCTGACCGGTTTCCCCGGCGAGGCGCGCAACCTGGTGGAGCGGATGAAGCTCCCCAAGGTCGTCTCCGACCTGAGGAAGCAGGGCAGGGTGCAGCCGATGATCTGGGTCATGGCGCGGCCATCCCCGGAGCCGCCGCGCGACACCGAATGCGTCGACGTGCCCGGCGGGCCGCAGGCCGGTACGTACTACGCCCAGGACCTGCCGGAGGCACTGTCTAACCGCTACCGGACCGCGCCCACGGCCAAGGGCTGGGCGATCATGGGCAACAGCTCCGGCGGCAGCTGCGCCATGCGCACCGCGATGATGAACCCGAACTCCTACACCGCCTCCGTTTCCCTCGCGGGGGACTTCCGCGCGATCAAGGACAAGCAGACGGGTGACCTCTACGGCGGCAGCCAGCAGTTCCGCAACGAGAACGACCTCTTCTGGCGCCTGAAGAACCGCCCCATGCCGCCCATCGACATGCTCGTCACCCGCATCCTCGACGGCGGCGACGGCAACCCCGCCGAACCCAAGGAGTTCGCCGACCTCGCCAAGCCCCCCATGCGGATCGACCTTTTGGAACGCAAGAGCGGCGGCCACAACTTCGTCACCTGGAACGCCGAGCTCTACCAGGCGGTGCCGTGGGTCAGCGAACGCATGAAGGTCGAAGACCCCGGCGCCAGCAGCAGCTCCACCAAATAACAACGCTAACCCCCCCCCCCCCCCAACCCCCTCCCCGACGCCTTCCCCTCGGCCGCCCCGCCTCCCCAACCCGGCGGGGCGGCAGCGCTCGCGGTGGGATCGCCGCTACGTTCTCCATAGCGGGGCCCGGAAAGAGCGCATTGCCCCCCACGTGGTGAGCCGAGAGTGTCTTGGCAAGTCGCGTACGTCGCTCTACGTGGATGAGGTAGGGCTGCTGGCGCAACGGTCGCCGCTTCGCGGTGTGGATCCTGCCGCCCAATATGTCAGCAGTCGATGCCACAATCGTCATCGTGACGAAGTACGTGAGAATTTTTGGTGAGATCTCGGGACACCCTGAGAAAACGCACTACAGCACCCGCGAGGAGGTCCGGCGCGCCGGACTGCATGCCCACAAACAGGCAGGTATCTCAGGCACAGCCCACGAAGGCGCAGACGCGATCGTACTTAACGGCGGATACCCCGACGATTGCGACTACGGAGATGTCGTCATTTATACGGGGCATGGTGGGCAAGACAATGGGAAGCGGCAGATCGCTCACCAGAGCCTCGACGACTCAGGTAATGCTGCTTTGGTTAAGAGCCAACTGGATGGGCTACTCGTTCGGGTCATCCGGGGATACGAGGAGGAATCGGAGTACGCACCGACCAATGGGTATCGCTATGACGGTCTCTTCAAAGTGGTCCGACACTGGTTCAAGACGCGAGATGACGGCTTCCGCGTGTGCCAGTTTCGCCTGGTCAAGCACGGGAGTGCGGCCGACGTTCTCGACTCCGACATTCCCCATGACTCTCTCCAAGTAGCGGACGATGATCCTACAAAATCAACCGGTCCTGCGGGACGCAGTACGGTGACCCTGAATAAGGTTAACCGGAGCGCAGCGGTCGTTAGAAATGTCAAGAAATGGCATGCGAATCGCTGTCAAATCTGCGGCCAGAGCGTTGATCTGCCGAGTGGGCCGAGTAGCGATGTGGCCCACATTAGAGCACTGGGGGCGCCTCATAATGGTCCGGACATTGAAGAGAACGCATTATGTCTGTGTCCCAACGACCACCGCCGATTTGACAATGGAGCACTGTATATTCTCAACGATCTAAGAATCGTTGACGCGCTATCTGGTGCGGTGGAAGGGAATCTTCGTATTCACTCTGCGCATAAAGTCAAAGTCGAATATATTCAGTACCATCGATCCTGCTGGGTTGATCAATAGCATCTAATTATGCCACTGAATTGTGAGTCGCGCGAGAAGAATGCCCTTGCTGTAGCGAATTGAAAGACGCCCGCCACGCCCGCCGCTGCTGTCAGTCTCGCCCTTCCCTGGCCGGTCGAGCTGGGCGGGGAGACCAAGAGTGATCTTGATGCGCACGTGGGTACGGTGAAACCCCAGTCGCCGGCACGGAGAGGGTCTTCCTTGCCCGTGCCGATTCAGCTGCCGCCCCATAGCCATAATCTCGTGGGGCGGCAGTCCTCGCGGTGGGATCTCCGCGGTGCCCGCTGAAAGGTGCGCGGGCATCATGAGCACCATCGGTGAACATCCTATGATTGGATGTTGGTGTGCAGCATCAATCGATTGCGGAGAGTGAGGATAGCTGTGCGCCCCTCGACACACCTGGTGTTCGGTACTGCCACCGCGGCGATGGCCGCGTCCGTTCTCGCCGTCGAGCTGCCCTACTACGCCATTGCCGCGACCGGGCTGCAGATCGTCCTCCTGGGCACCTGGCTCACGCTCGTGGTTCGCGCGGCCCGGGCTGCCAACTCCCAGCGCTGACGTCCAACCGGAGGCTCCCCTCCGGGGCTTCGATCCCTCCGCGCGGGGACAGAAGTTTTCTGAACAGCAAGATGTTCAGCCAAATGAAGTTCGGATCCGAAAGCGCTGGCCGCGGATTCTCGATTTCTTGATCGCCATTTTTATCCCAGGTCGCGAGGCCAAGAGGGGCAGATCAAGAATGGATCATGAACACGTGGACGAGAGAGCCAGCAGCGTGCATCATGTGTCCTTGTGGGGTAATGTCGAGTCCTCTCAGGCCTTCGGAGTAGGAGCCGCCCAGATGGTGGAAACCCCTCCCGTCGTATCCGTCCTGGATACCTACGAGAAGCTCGCCGAAGTGTACGACGCGGTCACCGACGTCCCAGGCTACTCGCAGTGGATGAAGATCTTCATCGACCTGATCGAGGCGCACGATCGACCCGGGGACCGGCTTCTCGATCTCGGTTGCGGAACGGGAAAAAGCTCGGTCGTTTTCAACGACCTCGGATACCAGACCACAGGTGTCGACATTTCGCCCGCCATGATTAAAATAGCGCGGGAGAAAAAGGAGATGTCCAGCATCGACTTCGTCGTCGGTGACCTGTGTGACCTGCCCGACTTTCCCGAGATGTTCGACGCGGCCACGGCCGCGGGTGAGCAGTTCCATTACCTGGACGATGCGGCAGCACTGCGCTCCGCGCTGCGGAGCGTGCGCAGTCGGCTGCGGCCCGGCGGACTCCTGGTTTTCGAGCTCAACACCGCTGGCACCTTCGCCACTCTGTGTGCCGCTCCCGCTGTCCGGCGCGGCTCGGGCAGTGTTGTGGTCCTCGATGGGACCGCGTCCGCGCCGTTCGCCCCGGGGAGTTGTGTGGAAGTCGCCATGGACAGCTTCACCGAGGCGACCGACGGAATGTGGCGACACGTAGAAACGCGCCACCCGCACCGGCATTTCCCCCATGATGAGGTGGCGGCCGCGTTGTCCGCGAGCGGATTTGAGCTGGTCACAGTGTACGGGATCCAGGGCGGGAAACTGCATGAGGGTCTCGACGAGCAGAACGACCTGAAAAGCTTCTACGTCGCCCGAACTCCAGAGGCCACCGGATAAAGATCCGGAGACGAAAGTCCTGGAAGGCCACGGTGTCTCCTGGGCTTTCCGCGAGGGAAGGGAAACGCGAGAGAGGAGGCAGTATGCCCTTCGAGCTGAAGATCGAGAAGGAAGAGCCGGTCGTCATCGTTATTTACAGCTCCTGATGCGGATCAGATATTGAGGGCTGGCCGGAATGATCCGGCCGGCCCTCTCCCGATGGAGGCAATGAACCGATGAAGTTCAAAAGGGCAGGTAACGTCGGGTGCTACTGGAGGAACGGCCAGTTCTTGATCAGGAACCATCGGACACGCGCGAACATCATTGCCGATCCCATCGCCGCCCGCATCCTGGACCTATTCACGGATTGGGCCGACCCACAGGAGGCAGCGAAGGACGCGGGACTCGACCCGAAGTCAGTGGACGATGCGGCCGCGGCGCTGCACGACGCCGGAGTGCTACTTGGCCAGGAAGACGACACTGAGGACGCGCCGGACGAACGATTGCGCGCGCGTTGGGACCCCTGGGCGCCCGAGGGAGCGGCGTTCCACTTCGCCACCAGGAACGACGCGTTCGCCGACGCTTCCGACGAGTTGAAGGACGAGCTCGCCGCCGGCGGCCGACCCGCCCTCTTCAAGACCTACCCCGACGCCGACCGGCTCTTCCTGCCCCGCTCCTCCACCCGGCTGGACGCCCCGTTGGAGAGGGTCCTCCACGCGCGGCGTACGCACCGCGCGTTCTCCAACAGGGCCATCGCCCGCGAGCACCTGGCCACCTTGCTGTCGACTACCTTCGGGCCGAAAGATTTCATCGCGGCCGACCAGTTCGGCACCCTCATGCTGCGGACCAGCCCGTCCGGCGGAGCGCGCCACGAATTGGAGGCCTACGTCGCCGTCTTCGATGCCGAGGACGTCGACCCGGGCATCTACCACTACAGCGTTCGCGACCACTGCCTCGAACTCATCGCCTCCGGGGACTACCGCCCCCGGCTCGCCGACCTCTGCGGCGGACAGCAGGGCGTCGAACAGGCCGGAGCCGTGGTCGTCCTGACCGCCGTCATCGAACGCCTGACCTCCAAGTACCGCCACCCCCGGGCCTATCGGGTGATGCTGATGAACGCCGGGCACCTGGCCCAGACGTTCGTGTTGACCGCCACCGCCCTCGGGCTCGGCCCGTTCCAGACAGCCGCGTTCCACGATGAGGGAGTGGAGTCCCTCCTCGGGATCGACGGCATCGCCGAGCCCGCCCTGTACGTCCTGACGGTCGGGGTCCCCGCCACTGACGACCAGGGCAGGGTCACCTACCTGCACGGTCCCACAACGTTGGAGTCCGCAGGGATCACGCGCTTCGACGCCACTGATCGGCATGGCTGACCCGGGGTGCTCCCCGCCTTCCCCTTCTCCGACAGCGGGACGGCGCCTACTACCCGGAGGCCCCTTCGCCCGGTTCTGGGCCGGGCATACCAGCAGCAACCTGGCCGACGGGGTCATGCTCACCGCGCTGCCACTGCTGGCCGTGACCATCACGACCGACCCTGTGGCGGTGGCGGGGCTGACGGTGGTGTGGTATCTACCGTGGCTGCTGTTCGGGTTCCACGTCGGAGCGCTCGTCGATCGAATCGATCAACGGGTCGCGATGGTCACCGTCAACGCGGTGCGCGCCGGTTGCCTGGGCGCCCTGTCGATTTTCACCCTGCTTGGCGTCCGGTCGATCTGGCTGCTGTACGTCGCGATGTTCGTGGCGATGACGTGTGAGGTCGTCTACGACACGGCGGGGCGGACAGTTCTGCCCCGCATCGTTGCCCGCCCGGAGCTGCGCCGCGCCAACAGCCGGTTGGAGGGCGGCCGCATCGTCACGGAGGGCGTCCTCGGGGGGCCTGTCGCAAGCGTCCTTTTCGCCGTGGCGGCGGCCGCCCCGCTCGTCCTCAACGCCGGGGCGTACCTTGTCGGCGCCGCGCTCGTGCTCGCCGTACCGCTCGCTCGCCGGCCTGGCGCGGCGGCGCGGCGCTCGGCACAGCCGTCGGGACAACCGTCTCACCGCCCGTCGCTGACCCGCGAGGCCGCGGCCGGCCTACGGTTCGTCTGGTCCGACCGCGTGCAGCGCGGGATGGCCCTGTCCACGGTGGTGGCGACGCTGGCCGCCGGTGCGCTGAACGCGATTCTGGTCCTGTTCGTCACCCAGACCCTGGGCGTCCCGATCGCCCTCTACGGGGTCTACATGGCGACGTCGGCCATCGGCGGGATCATCGGTGCCGCGATCTGCGACCGGCTCACCCGGCGGTTCGGTGCCGCGCGCGTACTGGTCACGGTCCACCTCACTCTGGGCGGCGTGTTGGCCGCTGCCGCCCTCGTCCCGAATATCTACGTGGGCGCCATTGCGGTGGGGTTCTTGGGGCTGGCGATGACCGTCATCAACGTCGTCGTGATATCGCTGCTGCAGGTGATCACCCCAGAGCCGATCATGGGGCGGGCGATGGCGTCACGCCGCACTCTGGCGAAGGCCGTCGGCCCCCTGGGCGCGCTGGTCGGAGGCGCGCTCGGGCGCTGGGGGCTGGAGCTCCCCATCCTCTTCGCAGCGGTCGCGGTGGCGGCGATTCCTCTCGTCCTCCGACGGACATTCCACAGCGCCGCCGAGCGGGCCGCGTCCACCACCGTCGACGAAACCGAACCCGGTTGAGCCTACCCGGCTCCTCCCTGCTGACGATGTCTTCCCGACCCGAGCCAGAACGCGGCCCATTGCATCCCCCGTGGCGGAGGTCCGAGAGCGTCGACCCGCGCCGACGACCTGTCGCGCTCTTCGCGCACCGGGCCTCGCCCCCGTGGTTTGACCCGCGATGAGCTTCGTGCCGCGGGAGTGGGCAGGCAATTGGAATGGCACAGCGCCGCTGGTCTGGATCGGAGGGCCAACGGCGCTGTGTCGGAGGGCCATATGAGGTGGGCGGGGCAGAGCTCGACCCCGCGGCTCAGGGATGATGAGCCGGATCAGTCGTCACAGCCCGGAACTCGTCCCATGAGGCGCCGCCGCAGGGCTCGTAGTCGGTGCGGCTCGAAAACGGCGGCTCCGCGAGGTCGTCGCCCTCAAGCCAGACGGACTCGCACTCCCCGCATAGCCACAGCCGCTCCCCTGTACGCTCGGCCAGCATCTCCGCGACGTCGGGAAGACCGCAGAGACTACAGGTCCACACGTCCGTCTCCTCCTTGCCGTTCCACGAGTCACAGATCGCCGCACTGGCCGGTGGCGGGGCCGGTCACGGAGTTGGGGGCGCCGAAATCGGTGACCGAGGGGGTGTTGCCGGTGCAGTCGATTCCCCTGCGGAGGCGGTTACCGGCGACGATGACACCGTAACGTTCGCCGGCGACCTTCGTCGGCCACGAGGCGGTCCAGTCGGGGGACGGAGTCTGGGCGTTGCCGCGCAGGAGGACCGGGCCGATCAGGTCGGAACCCAGGAGCGAGGTCTCAGCGGTGGTGCCCATGATGTGTACCGCCCCGGTGACCTTCGTGTCGGCGATGCGGACGGTCGTGGCGCCGTCGGCGGTCAGGCCGTCCGTTACCGTCGTGCCCTGCGCGATCACGGACGCCCCCGGCTCGACGGTCACCCCGCCGACAACGGTCGCGCCGTCGAGGCACACCGTCCCGTCGTTCACGTCCAGGTCGCCGCGGTGCACGCCGATGACCGTTTCTGTGCACGCGGGATCGTCGCCCGGCACCACGGTCGCTCGGAATGAGTCAGCCGCGCCGATGTTCCCAGCGGCGTCGATGGCGCGGTGCTCGATGGTGTGCGTGCCCCAGCCCGGCTCGTGGTCGTCCACCTCGGACAAGGCCATGGACAGACCGCCGCTGCCCAGGCTCCCGTAGAGGAGGTTGTCGACGTTCGTCCCGCGCGGGGTGAGGAGGAACGGCGCGTCCGGGTCGGTGGGCCAACCGTAGTAGTGGTGCCAGCCGTCACCGTCGACACGGAACTCCGCGACGACGGGGCCCTCGCGGTCGTCACGGGGGTCCAGTCCAAACGTGAGGGAGCCGAGGTGGATGCCGTGCTCGCCCTCGGCGCCGCGCACCGGCGCGGCGGGAGCGGACGGTTCGCGCTCGGCGGTCGGGCCAGTGGCGTCGACGGTCCAGGTGAGGGTGTCCGGGGCCTCGGTGCCCGGGTCGGCGGTGGCGGTAAGCGTGTGCGTGCCGCTCTCCAGTTGCAATTCGCCGAGGTTGAGCGTGCGGCCGTCCGCGGAGGTGGCGACCGTCTCCCCGTCCAGTTCCCAGACCACCTCGGGCACTCGGTCGGAGGGATGCGTCGTCTCCGCGTAGACGACCTCGTCGGAGGCGACCGGCCGCTCGGTGTCACGGGCGGCGGTGAACCGCACCGGCGCGTCGGCGGGCGGCAGCGGGGCCCCGATCGTCCAGGTGCGGGTCTGCGTTAGCGCGGGCGACGTGCGGACCTCCGGGTCGCGCACGAACGGCGTGGGGTCCTGCACCCGCACCGTCACCTCGGTCCCCACGTCGAGGTCGAGGTCGGACAGGTCCAGCGCACGCTGCCCATCGGCATCGGGACGTTCCTCGCCGTCGATCGTCCAGGTGAAGGAGAGGTCGTGGAAGGCGGGGTGCGGCGCCTCGACCCACACCGCGTCGTGCGGGCCGACCTCACCCTCCGGGGTGGAGGAGACCGGTAGCTGCCCGCGGTCGCGCTGGCCGGAGATACGCCGAACCATCACTTCTCGGCTGACCTGATCGAAGTAGTAGCCCAGGGTCTTCATCATCGAGTGCCGGCTGGGGCGCCACACCCCCGCAGAGTGATACAGCCCGCCCTCGTGGCCATCGGACCCTGCTGCGCCGATAATGCCACCGGACGCACTCTTCTCGCCGAGCCACCGCCACCACTTGGCCCGCTGTTCCGTCATCTCCTCGGGCGTCATGACCGTGAGGTGCGCCGAGGCTGGTTCGCCGCCGTCCCAGCGCCCCAGGCTGCTTTCGCGCCGGTAGTAGGGGTACTCGTCCTGCAGTCCGCCGAGTGAGTGTCCCAGTTCGTGCGGGGTGATCAGGGAGGACAGGGCGTTGCCCGCGGAGGCGGTGGCGTGGGTGCCTCCGGCGCCGCCGTAGGTCTCGCTGTTGGCCAGGGCGAGGATCTGCCGGTTATCCGCGCTGACGCCGGGGACGAGGTCGGCGACGGCGTTGGCGCGCCTGCTGTCGACGGTCAGCAGGCGTTGCAGCCCGTTGGGGTCGCAGCCGCCGTAGAAGCCCATGTCCAGTACGGTGTCGCGGTCGCCGGCGGCGAGGTCGGGGTCGCAGTCGACGCCGGACTCGGGGGAGGGTGTCTCGACGGCGTAGACGTTGAAGTAGTCGCGGTAGCTGCGGAAAGGCTCGATGCTCCACTGCACGGCCAGGTGTTCCTGGACCTGCTCGCGGAACAGGGGCAACTCCTCATCCATATAGCCATCGCCGAGGATGACCAGGTTGAACCGCTTGTCGGGGTCACCGGTGACCTGGATCGGTACCACCTCTGCGGCGTCGAGGGTGTCGGCGGCCGCGGGGGCAATGCTCACCAGGGGGAGCGCGAACCCGGCCAAGGGGAGGGCGGCCAGACACGCTGTCAAGCATCTGTGCATAGGGGGGTCCTTTGCGTTTAGTATGCACGGTGCTGCGGGGGGTAAGCGTCGAGGCGAAGAGTAACCGCGCGAACCCGTTGTGGGAAGGGCCCCTCGGAGCGCCCGAAAGCCGCGCCCTCCCTATCGCGCCGGTGATGAGCCGACGGGGTGGAGCGACCAAGCCGCACCACCCCACACCCCCGCCCCGGCCCTGGCGACCGGCAACCTGGACGGCCTAACGCCGAGTGTCCGCGCTCCTGGAGTGGGGACGCCGTAAGGGCCTCTTTTCGTCACCTCTGGATCCACGCAGCGGGCGACATCGCCACGGTGCCCCACCCCGTCACGGCGGCGGGCCCGCCTTTCCGCCAGGGAACCCGTGCGGGCCGTCACCACCGCGGTGTCCCCGCGGTAGCCGCACGGACGTTGTCACATGCTGTGCTTGGCTGCCCCCAATATCGTCCTGATCCGCGGCGGTCATGCGGAACCGGGGCCGAGGAGTGTGGGAAGGGAGGTCGACAGGCGGTCCCACAACTCCGGGGGAGCGGCGAAGTCCGGGTCGGACTGGTAGACGTCGGCGACCGCGAAATCCAGTTCCCGGGCAGCGGTCTCGACCGTTGGCTGCTGCGGGCGTGGACCAACTCCAGTGTGCCCCGGTGGCATGGGCCGCGCCGTGCGATGGCACACA
This sequence comes from Nocardiopsis rhodophaea, assembly GCF_039530945.1. Taxonomy (NCBI): domain Bacteria; kingdom Bacillati; phylum Actinomycetota; class Actinomycetes; order Streptosporangiales; family Nocardiopsidaceae; genus Nocardiopsis; species Nocardiopsis rhodophaea. Next base: position 98,111 of record NZ_BAAAPC010000006.1, on the reverse strand, counting down.
GGGGGCTGCCATCCGCCCAGGCCCGCCCCCGTGACCAGCACAATGATGAGGATTTTCGCGCGGGATCCACCGAGCACTCCGCCCCGGCCGTCACCGATCGTTCGGGCCCCGCCGAGTCGCGGGCGAATGAGCCGTGACCCACGCCGTCAGCGCCCTCCCGGTCCCGCGCGGCCCCGTGTCGCACACGATCGGACAGCGCTCCGGCGCGCTCCGGCGCGGTCCGGTGCGGGTGGGGGAGGCGGGGCCCGCGCGTGCTCCTCCAGCTCGGAGGGCAGGCCCGCCGGAACGCGCAGAGTGCTGCACATGACAGGTTGGCGCGGTGCTAGCTGACAGCCGCTGTTCCGTCGTCGCCCGCCCCGAGCGCGGTGAGAGCCGCTTCCCACCGCGTTCGCCGCTGGGCGGGGGTCAGCTCCCACCAGGGGGTGCCCCGCTCTCCCAGTCCTTCCTTGGCCTGCTGAACGCGGTCCCGGGCGGCGCGCTCGCCCACGGGATCGCCGGCGCGCCGGGCCGCAGCGACCGCCCGCCGCGCGGCCATCAGGTGGCGGACCAGCCGATCCCGGACCGGCTCCGGCAGCAGGGGGTCGCTCGCGCGCCACCTCCGTCCGGCCACCACAATGAACCGGTCGTCATCCGAGGACGCAGACGAGGCCACACCACGGTGCTGCCCCCCGGACGCCCCCGCCTAACCAGGAGGCGATGGTGCAACAGCGCCAAGTGGCCGCGGCAGCTCCCGCCGCCGAGCGGGATGCAACGGCGTCGCGCGGCGGGGCCTCGGCTCCTCTCGCGCCCGGCCTGCGTGCGGCGCATTCCCAGAAGGAAAGACATCGGTTGCTGGGATGTGATTACTGCCAGGCCGCGGGGCGATAAGAGAAGTGGACGCTGTTCCGGCCGAATTGTTCCATGCCGATATGGGAGTGACTTCCGGTGAGCGTGCGGATACCCACTCGTATTCAGCGAGGCTCACCGGACACGGGGGGTCTGCGGCCATCGTCAACCGGCCCCCACACCGCCGCGCCGTCGACCTGTCCAGGCAGATCGACGGCGCCTACCTCATGCTCGCTCGGGGTAGGCCGGGCGGGGCTCGAACCCGCGACCCAGGGATTATGAGTCCCCTGCTCTAACCTGCTGAGCTACCGGCCCACGCGCGGGGGAGGGGTGTCCGTTCCGCGCATAGGACCCCAGGGTCTTGGTGACCGGGATCATCGTCATCTTAACAGGGGGGCGGCCGAGTGGTTCCGGCCGGAATCCGGGGTTTGTGGGCGGTACGGGCGTCTTCGGGGCGGTAACGGCGCCGGACGAGGAGGGCATTGGTGTGATCTCCGGCGTGTGCTGCTGGTGGTAGAGGCGTTGTGCTTCGTGATGGGGGGCGCGGGCCGGGCGAGTGTCGAAAAGCCTCCCGTGCCGGGGCCGGCGTGGTGATCGCGGACCACGGCGCGGGGTGTGAAGCTATGACTACTAGGGTGGTTAACCGTACCGTCGGGTAATCGGCGGGAGCGCGGCGTGCGTGGCCGGGGTGGGCTGCGTGCGCGTCGTGGGCCGCGGGATAGCATCGCGGGTCGCACATACGTCATCAGGAGAAGAAGGTCATGGCCCAAGTACCCGTCAACGTCACCGTCACCGGCGCGGCAGGACAGATCGGCTACGCGCTGCTGTTCCGCATCGCCTCCGGCCAGCTGCTGGGCGCCGACACGCCGGTGAAGCTTCGCCTGCTCGAAATCCCGCAAGCCGTCAAGGCTGCCGAAGGCACCGCGATGGAGCTCGACGACTGCGCGTTCCCGCTGCTCCAGGGCATTGACATCTTCGACAACCCGGGCCAGGCATTCGAGGGCAGCAACGTGGCGCTGCTCGTTGGCGCGCGCCCCCGCACCAAGGGGATGGAACGCGGCGACCTGCTGGAGGCCAACGGCGGCATCTTCAAGCCGCAGGGCGAGGCCATCAACGCCGGTGCCGCCGACGACATCCGCGTTCTCGTGGTCGGCAACCCGGCCAACACGAACGCGCTGATCGCCCAGGCCCACGCCCCGGACGTCCCGGCTGAGCGCTTCACCGCCATGACGCGCCTGGACCACAACCGCGCTCTTACCCAGCTCGCCAAGAAGCTCGGTGTCTCGATCAACGAGATCAAGAAGCTGACCATCTGGGGCAACCACTCGGCCACCCAGTACCCCGACATCTTCCACGCCGAGGTCAACGGCACCACCGGGGCCAAGGCGGTGGGCGACCAGGCCTGGCTGGAGAACGAGTTCATTCCGACCGTCGCCAAGCGCGGCGCGGCCATCATCGAGGCGCGCGGCGCCTCCTCGGCCGCCTCCGCCGCCAACGCCGCCATCGACCACGTCTATGACTGGGTCAACGGCACCCCCGAGGGCGACTGGACGTCGGCGGCCATCCCGTCCGACGGCTCCTACGGTGTCCCGCCGGGCCTGATCTCCTCCTTCCCGGTCGTGTCGCGCGACGGCCGCTGGGAGATCGTCCAGGGCCTGGACATCGACGACTTCTCCCGCAGCCGCATCGACGCCTCCGTCCAGGAACTGGTCGAGGAGCGCGACGCGGTCAAGAAGCTGGGGCTGGTCTAAGGCCGCCACCGCGACGACGCGTCGATGCGTCGCCTCCGACGAGCGGGCGCGCCCTATTCCCCGCGGGGAGTAGGGCGCGCCCCTTTTCCATGTCCGGGGCAGTGGTGTGGAGCGGGCAGTATGGAAGACGTGAGTCTCATCGATCAGCTTCCGCCGGCCCCAGAACCCGATTCCCTTTTCGAGGCGTTCGCGTCGTGGGCCGAGGAGCGCGGGCTCACGCTCTACCCGCACCAAGAGGAAGCCCTCATCGAGACGGTGTCGGGCTCCAACGTCATCCTCAACACCCCCACCGGCTCCGGCAAGAGCCTGGTCGCCGCAGGTGCGCTGTTCGCCGCGCTCGCCCGGGACGAGTGCAGCTTCTACACCGCGCCGATCAAGGCGCTGGTCTCGGAGAAGTTCTTCGAGCTGTGCGCGATCTTCGGCACCGACAACGTGGGGATGATGACCGGCGACGCCAGCGTCAACGCCGACGCCCCCATCGTCTGCTGCACGGCCGAGGTCCTGGCCAACATCGCCCTGCGCGACGGCGCCGACGCCGACATCGGCATGGTCGTCATGGACGAGTTCCACTTCTACGCCGAGCCCGACCGCGGCTGGGCGTGGCAGGTGCCGCTGCTGGAACTCCCGCAGGCGCAGTTCCTGCTGATGTCGGCCACGCTGGGTGACGTCAGCCGGTTCGAGAAGGACCTGACCCGCCGCACCGGCCGCGAGACGACGGTCGTGAGCTCGGCCGAGCGCCCCGTCCCGTTGTACTACTCCTACCGGACCACGCCCCTGCACGAGACGCTCGAAGAGCTCCTTGAGACCCGCGAGTCCCCCGTCTACATCGTCCACTTCACGCAGGCGCAGGCGGTGGAGCGCGCCCAGTCGCTCACCAGCATCAACATGTGCACGCGGGCCGAGAAGGAGGAGATCGCCAAGGAGATCGGCAACTTCCGCTTCACCACGAAGTTCGGCCGCAATCTGTCCCGCTATGTGCGGCACGGCATCGGCGTCCACCACGCGGGCATGCTCCCCAAATACCGGCGGCTGGTCGAGCGCCTGGCCCAGGCCGGGCTCCTCAAGGTCATATGCGGCACCGACACGCTCGGCGTCGGCGTCAACGTGCCGATTCGCACGGTGCTGTTCACCGCCCTGAGCAAGTACGACGGCACGCGCGTGCGGCGTCTCACCGCCCGCGAGTTCCACCAGATCGCCGGGCGTGCCGGCCGTGCCGGGTTCGACACCGTGGGAAACGTCGTGGCCCAGGCCCCCGAGCACGTCATCGAGAACGAGAAGGCGCTGGCCAAGGCCGGCGACGACGCCAAGAAGCGGCGCAAGGTGGTCCGCAAGAAGGCCCCCGACGGGTTCGTCAGCTGGGACCAGAGCACCTTCGAGAAGCTGATCGGCGCCGAGCCCGAGCCCCTGAAGTCGCGGTTCCGGGTCAGCAACGCGATGCTGCTGAGCGTCATCGCCCGGCCGGGCGACTGCTTCGCGGCGATGCGGCACCTGCTCACCGACAACCACGACGACCGCCCGACCCAGCGGCGGCAGATCAGCGAGGCCATCGCGATGTACCGCTCGCTGCTGGACGGCGGCATCGTGGAGAAGCTGCCGGAGCCCGACGAGCAGGGCCGCACCGCGCGCCTGACTGTCGACCTGCAGCCCGACTTCGCGCTCAACCAGCCGCTGTCGACCTTCGCCCTGGCCGCCCTCGACCTGCTCGACCCCCAGTCGCCGAGCTACGCGCTGGACGTGCTGACCGTCGTGGAGTCGACCCTGGACGACCCCCGGCAGATCCTCGGCGCCCAGCTGAACAAGGCCCGGGGCGAGGCCATCGCGCAGATGAAGGCCGACGGGGTCGAGTACGAGGAGCGGATGGAGCGGCTGGAGGAGGTCGAGTACCCCAAGCCGCTCCAGGAGCTGCTGGACCACGCCTACGACGTCTACCGGCGCGGGCACCCGTGGGTGGGCGACCACCCGCTCCGGCCCAAGTCGGTGGCGCGCGACCTGTTCGAGCGCGCGATGACGTTCACCGACTACGTCGGCTTCTACGAGCTGGCGCGCTCGGAGGGCCTGGTGCTGCGCTACCTGGCCAGCGCCTACAAGGCTCTCAGCCAGACCGTGCCCGAGGACGCCAAGACCGAGGAGCTCCGCGACCTCATTGAGTGGCTGGGTGAGCTCGTCCGCCAGGTCGACTCCAGCCTGCTGGACGAGTGGGAGGAGCTCACCAACCCTGACGAGGACGAAGAAAGCACCGAGACGCGGATCGAGGAGCGCCCGAAGCCGGTGTCCGCGAACCCGCGCGCTTTCCGCGTGCTGGTCCGTAACGAGCTGTTCCGCCGGGTCGAGCTGGCCGCGCGGCGCCGCTACGACGAGCTGGGCGCGCTCGACGGGGACGGCGGCTGGGACGCCGAGGAGTGGGAAGAGGCCATGGAGGCCTACTACGGCGAGCACGACGAGCTCGGTATCGGCCCCGACGCCCGCGGCCCCAAAATGCTTCTCATCGAGGAGGGGAGCGGGAGCTGGAAGGTCCGGCAGATTTTCGATGACCCCGAGGACGACCACGACTGGGGCATCAGCGCCGAGATCGACCTCGCCGCCTCTGACGAGGTGGGCCACGCCGTCGTGCGCGTGCTGGACGTGAATCGCCTGTAGCCGGACACCGCGGGGGAGCCGGATGGGATGAGTTCCGCCTCGGGGAGCGCCACACCGTGGAGTCGTCGGTCAGCGGGCCCGTCGGGCGTCAGCCCGAGGTCATCGGCTGGGACGGTGTGCACGTGCTGAACAGGCGGAGTTCCAACCACTCCCGCAGTGCTCTGTCGGCCCACGCGACCGACGCCCCCGCCCCGGTCGCCGCCTGGCCCACCGGTCCGCCCGCCGCCAGGTGGCGGAGGAGGTCGAACTCGTGCACGTCGATCTCTCTCGCATAGACGGTGTAGTCGAGCCGCGACAGGTAGAGGTGCGTCGGCCGCCGCGCCGGGATCGGCGGGTCGTGGCCGCGCCGGACCGCCGTGGCGAACGTGTGCACCGGCGCCCCGGTGCGCATCACTCGAACACACGGTGCGATCCCAAGCACGGTCTGTACCCACGCGCGGCTTCCGGCGTCCGGCAGGACGTTCGCTCCTGGGTAGGCGCGCCCTTCGGGGCCGGGTGCCGTGTGCGCCTCGGCGAAGGCCCGTTCGAAGTCGGCGAGGTCGATGAGGGTGTCGATCCAGCCGTCACCGACCTCGTCGGCGTCCGGATCCTCGTCCGGCCGGGTCTCCCGCAGAAAGTCGGCGAACCCGCCACCCAGCGGGTGCAGGGTGTGGCTTCGCGACGGTCTCTGGTCCAGGTATTCCAGGGCGAACGCGTCGAAGACCTCGTCATCGAGCACCCGGTGGAGTACCGGATACTGGGCCCGCATGCACTCCACCAGCCGCGCCCGGTACCCCTGTTGGTAGATGGCGAGGCGGTACCGTGCCGAGAGTGTGGCGGAGGCGGTCACGACGCCCGGCGCCGCGTCCGCCGCAGAGGAGTCCAGAATTGCCGACTGCAGCCACGCCTGCGTCCGGTGCAGCGCGTCATCCGGCATGGTCGCGGATCACTTCCGATCGCCTGGCCGTTGCCGAGAACGCCCGTGCTCGGTCGAGCTCGTCGAGGAGCTCCGGGAACGGCGGGATCCGGTCGTCCCATTCCAGGAGGGTGGACACCGCGTCTGTCCGGTCCAGCGCTTGTCGGTACAGCTCCCACACCGGGTCGGCGACCGGCCGGTCGTGGGTGTCGATGAGGTGGGTGCCGTGGTCGGTGTGGCCGGCGAGGTGGAACTGCACGACGCGGTCGGCCGGCACCGAGCGCAGGTAGGCCGCGGGATCGAAGCCGTGGTTGCGGGAGGAGACGTAGACGTTGTTAACGTCCAGCAGCAGTCCGCAGTCGGCGTCCTCTGCCATCCGCGCGAGGAACTCCCACTCGGTCAGCGTGGATTGCGTGTACTCCAGGTAGCTGCTCGGGTTCTCCACGACCAGCGGCCGTTCCAGGATGTCCTGGGCGACGCGGATCCGCTCGACCACGTGGCGCAAGGACTGCTCGGTGAACGGCATCGGCAGCAGGTCGTGGGTGTTAATCCCGAGCACACCGGTCCAGCAGAGGTGGTCCGAGACCCACGCCGCGCCGTACCGGTCGGCCAGCCGCCGGACCCGGTGCAGGTAGCCGAGGTCCAGCGGATCGCTACTCCCGATCGACATCGACACCCCGTGCATAACGATCGGGTAGGAGTCGGCGACCTGTTCCAGGACGTGGCGCGGAAACCCGTCGACGTCCAGGAAGTTCTCGGTGATGACCTCGAACCAGTCGACCCTCGGCCGGTGGCTGAGCACATAGGAGTGGTGGCACGCCCGCAGGCCGACGCCGAAGCCGAGGTCGGGGAGGCCGAGCCGCGCGGTCGGCATCAGGCTCCGCCCTCGACGACCAGTCGTGGCAGCTCTTCCCTGGCGATGCCGCGGCGGCCGACGCCGCTCCCGTTGCCCGTGCGTGCGTTCACGGCAGCTCACTCCCCCGTAGCGGTGCGTGGGATCTGTGGTGCGGGTGGCCGGGGCCCGTGGGGCGGCGTGGATGTTCGGCGGCGGCAAGCTGGCCCCAGGGACCTCCGGTCACCGGTTGTTACGTTCCGCAGCTGGTCGATGTCCAAACGTGACGTCTGGGGCGGTGGTCACCTCCGGCCGCTGTGGGCGCGGGGAATACGAGGGTGTCCAGCCGCGGCCCATCCGCTGGTGATCCACGGTGATGGACGGGTAATCCACCGTAAAAGCTGGGTAATGCGTCAAGATGGCTATTAGTTCGTTTGGACGTTTTGAGACGTATGCGGCGCGACTGGCCGCGGTGAGCCTGTCCGCCGCCGTCGCCCTCCCCCTCGGGGGCGTGGCCGCGCACGCGGGAGCGGTGGGTGCCGTACCGACGGCATCGGCCCCCGAACTGCCGGCACCCGCGTTTCGGTTGTTCTCCTCGGAGCTGCGCATCGGTGATTCCGGTCCCGAGGTCAAGCGGCTCCAGCAACGGCTGATGGATCTCGGCTACTGGCTCGACACCGCCGACGGCGAGTTCGGCGGTCTGACCCTGCACGCCGTCTGGGCGCTGCAGAAAGCGGCCGGGATCGACCGCGACGGCATCGTCGGCCCCATCACCCGCAAGGCGCTCGACAACGGGGTCCGGCCCAGCGCGCAGACCTCGTCGGGCCAGGTGGTGGAGATCGACCTGGAGCGCCAGCTGCTCCTCGTGGTCTCCAACGGCACGGTGGAGAAGGTGTTCAACACTTCCACCGGCTCCGGCAAGAAGTACGAGTCGCGCGGCGAGCAGCACGTCGCCGTGACCCCGAAAGGGCGCTACTCCGTGTTCCGCGACGTCGACGCCTGGGACCCCGGACCTCTGGGGTCGCTGTACCGGCCCAAGTACTTCAACGGCGGCATCGCCATCCACGGCTACACGTCCGTGCCGCCCTACCCCGCGTCACACGGCTGCGCCCGGGTCAGCATCAAGGCGATGGACTGGCTGTGGGAGAGCGGACGACTCGACATCTACAGCACCGTCCTCGTGCGATGAGGGGGCACCCGAGCAGCACGGCATCGCGGTAGAGGGGTAAGGCGGAATCACCGAACCAATCAGATCGGCTTCTCCGGCCACATCCCCGGTGCAGCCGCCCGCCCCGCACCATGACGGACGCCGCCGGCCGGGCCCGGCCGGCGGCGTCGCCGCGGTGTTTCGGGTCTGTGGTGCTTGGTGGGTATTGTTCTTATTTTTGGGGAAACTCGCTTTTCGGTTCTCCGGCTATGGGGTTCGAGGCGTCTGAAACCAGATTTCCGGAAACCCTGGAGGCGGGGGACGCCTGATGTAATCGGCCAGTGGCTGACTATGATCAGTGGAGGCCAAAATCTGGCGTTTGGTACATCGCCGCAGGCTGGCGCCCTCGGTGCTCCATAGATTCCTTATTGCACCCTGTCCGTATCCAGGGCTCTGGTCAAAGGCGTCGGAAATCCAGCGTGATTGCGTTGTCGCCCTTTGCATGCGGGGGAGTGCGTTGGGTACGACGACGGCGGTCCTGAGAGCCCCTCTAGAAAGTCACGGAATTCGCCATCGCTCGATCCCCGCCGGCGTCGCGCGGTTCACGCGCGAAGAATCCCGCATCGAAAAAATACGTCTCCTATGGTTCGTCGGCCGGCGATTGGCGAACAGACGGCTTCCTCGCTGGGATTTCCCCCTGACACCGAAGGAAAGTGGTGGTGCGCATTATGACGGAGCAGTCCGAGGCCGGTGCCGACCCCAATGCGACGCCGCTGAGCCTGGGCACCGCGGCGGCGCGGAACCTGGCGACGACGACCAAGACCGTGCCGCAGATGCAGGGGATCACCTCCCGCTGGCTGTTGCGTATCCTGCCGTGGGTCCAGGCGTCGGGCGGGGCGTACCGGGTGAACCGGCGGCTCACCTACACCGTCGGCGACGGCCGTGTGACCTTCACCAATGTCGGCGCCGACGTCCAGGTGATTCCGGCCGAGCTGGCGGAGCTGCCGCTGCTGCACGGATTCGACGACGAAGCCGTGCTCACCGAGCTGGCCGGCCGCTTCGTCCAGCGGGAGTTCGACGCCGGTCAGGTGCTGGTGGAAGAAGGCGCCCCGGCCGACCGGGTGTTCCTCATCGCCCACGGAAAGGTGGATCGGTTCGCTCCGGGCGAGTACGACGAAGAGACGCTGCTCGACGTCCTCATCGACGGCGACCACTTCGGCGACGAGGCCCTGGTCGACGCGGACAGCACCTGGGAATCCACGGTCAAGGCCGTCACCCATTGCACCGCGCTCACCCTGGAGCGCTCCGAATTCGAGCGGATCGCAGATTCCTCCGAGGCGCTGCGGGCTCAGGTCGAGCGCAACCGCGCCGAACAGGCCGCCCACGCCGCTAACGAGTGCGGAGAAGCCGCGGTCGACCTCTCTTCCGGGCACTCCGGCGAACCCGACCTTCCCGGCACCTTCGTCGACTACGAGATGGGCCCCCGCGAGTACGAACTGAGCGTCGCGCAGACCGTGCTGCGTATCCACACCCGCGTAGCCGACCTGTACAACCAGCCGATGAACCAGGTCGAGCAGCAGCTGCGCCTGACGATCGAGGCGCTGCGCGAGCGGCAGGAGCACGAGCTGGTCAACAACCGCGAGTTCGGTCTGCTGCACAACGCCGACCTGCGCCAGCGCATCCCCACCCGCCACGGTCCGCCCACCCCCGACGACCTGGACGACCTGCTCGCTCTGGTGTGGAAGGAACCCGGCTACCTGCTGGCCCACCCGCGCACCATCGCCGCCTTCGGCCGCGAGTGCAGCCACCGCGGCATCTACCCGCAGAGCGTCGACATCAACGGCCACAAGGTGCCGGCCTGGCGCGGTGTCCCCATGCTGCCCTGCAACAAGATCCCGGTCACCAGGACGCGCACCTCCTCCATCATGCTGATGCGCACCGGCGAAGCCCGCCAGGGCGTGGTCGGCCTCCACCAGACGGGTCTGCCCGACGAGTACGAGCCCGGTCTGTCGGTGCGTTTCATGGGCATCAACGAGAAGGCCGTCATCTCCTACCTCGTCAGCGCCTACTACTCGGCCGCGGTTCTGGTCCCCGACGCCCTCGGTGTCCTGGAGAACGTCGAGATCGGCCGCGAGGGTTAGCCGCCTCCACCACCGGCGGAGGGAAAGGTGACCCCCAGCCGGTGGTGGCCCGGGAACCCGGCCCACCACCGGATCAGCCACACATCCCGCATTCCCCTCCGCCCGGTGGGCGGCACCAAGCGCTGCCGGTTCCAACAGGATCAATGATTGGTGGTCATCATCGTGAACCCTCCCCCAGCTAACGCGGGGGGATTCCTGGCTCAGGAAGCCCCGCAGGTCAACGCCATGAAAGGTCGTACTCCCTCGACGCCAGCCGAGACGGAACCCGCCCGGTTGCCCGAAAGCGTACGATCGCGCCAGCTTCGTTCTCGCCCAGCGCATCGTGCGCGCTTGGTCCTCGCGACGCGCACCGTGCGCTGTGCCCGTGTCCTGCCCAGCGCCGCAGGGGGTCGGTTCCTTCCCCGGCTGAAGCCGGGGGCGTTCTCGAAGGAGGTCTGGTGACGCGATCGGGTGCCGAAGGTGGACAGGCCCAACAGAGCCTGAGTACGGCGGCGGCGCGGAACCTGGCGACGACGACCAAGACCCCGCCGCAGATGCAGGGGATCACCCCCCGCTGGTTGCAGCGCTCCCTGCCGTGGGTGCAAGTGCAGGCCGGCACCTACCGTGTGAACCGCCGACTCACCCACATGGTCGGCGACGGGCGGGTGGAGTTCGTCATCACCGGAACGGACGCCCGCGTCATCCCCCGCGAGCTCGGTGAGCTGGCGGTGCTGCGCGGCTACGAGGACGACGCCACGCTCTCCGCGCTCGCCGACCGGTTCGTTCAGCGTCAGTACGGGCCGGGCGAGGTGATCGTCGAGTGCGGGGGGACGGTGGACCGCCTCGTCCTCATCGTCCACGGCAAAGTGAACCGCGTCGGCGTGGGGGAGTACGACGAGGAGACGCTGCTCGGCACGCTCATCGACGGCGACCACTTCGGCGGCGAGGCGCTGGCCGAGGACGCGTCCGAATGGCAGGAGACGCATACGGCGGTCACCCGCTGCACCGTGCTCACCCTCTGGCGCACCGAGTTCCAGGAGGTCCTCGACCGCTCCGCGACACTTCGGGCGCACATCGCCCAGGTGCGGTCGGCACCCGAACGTCCGCACAACAGGTTCGGCGAGGCCGACATCGAACTCGCCTCGGGGCACACGGGCGAGCCCGACCTTCCCGGCACCTTCGTCGACTACGAGCTGAAGCCCCGCGAGTACGAGCTGGGCGTGGCCCAGACCGTGCTGCGGGTGCATAGCAGGGTGATCGACCTGTACAACCAGCCGATGAACCAGCTGCACCAGCAGCTGCGCCTGACGGTCGAGGCGCTGCGCGAGCGGCAGGAGCACGACCTGTTCAACAACCCGGAGTTCGGTCTGCTGCACAACGCCGACCTGCGCCAGCGCATCCCCACCCGCCACGGTCCGCCCACCCCCGACGACCTCGACGAGCTCGTCTCGCGGCGGCGGAAGACCCGCTACATCATGGCGCATCCGCGCGCCATCGCCGCCTTCGGCCGCGAGTGCAGCCGCCGCGGCCTCTACCCCGGCACCGCCGACATGGGCGGGCAGGCGGTCACTACCTGGCGCGGTATTCCCATGCTGCCCTGCGACAAGATCCCGATCTCGGCTACGGGGTCCACCTCCATCCTGGCGATGCGTGTCGGAGAAGAGGACGAGGGCGTGGTCGGCCTGCACCAGACCGGCCTTCCCGACGAATGCGAACCGGGTGTGTCGGTCCGCTTCATGCAAATCAGCGAGAAAGCGATCGTCTCCTACCTGGTCAGCACGTACTACTCAGCGGCGATCCTGGTCCCCGACGCGCTCGGGGTCCTGGAGAACGTCGAGATCGGGCGCTGAATGGGGAGCACACCCGCGACCGGCGACGCACGGGCCACCGACCGGCCGGTACGCGAGATCCTGGGGTGGAGCCGCGGCATCGTCGACCCCGCCCTGCGGGACGCCGTCGAGACGCTCCCCGCCTCGATGCGGCGCGTGGCCGGCTACCACTTCGGCTGGATCGACGAACACGGGCGGCCCGACGGCGCCCCCGCCGGAAAGGCGCTGCGCCCGGCGCTCGCCCTCCTGTCGGCCCGGGCCGTCGGCGGCAGCGCTAAGGACGCGGTACCGGCGGCCGTGGCGGTAGAGCTGGTTCACAACTTCTCCCTGCTGCACGACGACGTCATGGACCGCGACACCACCCGGCGGCACCGACCCACCGCCTGGACCGTCTTCGGCTCCGGGGCGGCGATCCTCGCCGGGGACGCGCTGCTGACCCTCGCCCTCGACGTCCTCGCGGCGGCCGCCCACCCCGAGGCCCCGAGATGCGTACGGACGCTCAGCGCGGCCGTGCAGTCCCTGGTGGGTGGGCAGAGCGCCGATGTGTCCTTCGAACAGCGTGTCGACGTCGGCCTCGCCGAATGCCTGACCATGGCCGAGCAGAAGACCGCCGCCCTGCTGGGCTGCGCGTGCGAGCTGGGCGCGGTGTTCGGGAACGGCGCCCCCGAGCGGGTCGGCCGCCTGCGCGGCTTCGGCGAGCGCATCGGACTGGCCTTCCAGCACGTCGACGACCTGCTGGGAATCTGGGGGGAGCCGGAGATGACCGGAAAACCCGCCCACAGTGACCTGGCCAACCGGAAGAAGTCGCTGCCGGTAGTCGCCGCCCTGACCTCCGACACCGCCGCCGGGCGCGAACTGTCCCAGCTGTACCGGGGCGAGGGCACCCTGTCCGGCGACGACCTGGCTCGGGCGGCCGACCTCGTTGACGTATCCGGTGGGCGGGCGTGGAGCCGCGCGCAGGCCGACCAGCTGACGTCCGATGGGCTGGCGCTGTTGGACCAAGCCGACCCGCCCGACGCTCCCGCGGCGGACCTGGCCGCGCTCGCCCGCCTGGTGGCGCTCCGGGACCGCTGACGGGCCGCGCCCGGCTGCTACCGGTCGCCCCGGCCCTTCGGCCGCCGCGGACCGCGCACCCCCGGCCTGGTGCGCAGCGGCGGGCCTGGGGCGGGGGCGAACGTCTCGCTTGCTTCCCCCGGCGGGACCCCATGGACGTCACGCACGGTGATGTATCCACTATCTTTCCGTCATTTTCCCCGCGCCCGTCCGCGTCCTGCACCATCTTGTCTCTGTGGTCATGTGCCTCCTCGGGGCGATACGCGGATGGGAAAGGCTGGTGTGGGCGTGGGCGATCAGGGCGTGGTCCGTCGATTTCGCATGGCACTCCTCTGGCCGGTGGCGCTGCCGCTCTTGCTCGTCCTCGGCGCACTGACCCCCCTCCACCTGGTCACCGCCCAGGCCGGGTCGCTCGACCGCGGTGTCCCCGCAGCGCGCCCCACACCACCACCACCACCGCTCGCCGAGCACTTCGACAACGCCGGGATCTCCGACGACACCGATACGGCGGCCGCCGACCTCGACGGCGCCGGCCGCAGCCTGTCCGCGGTCGCGCTCAAACGGGCAGGGTGGGGTCCCGGACAGCGGCTGACCCTGCACCGCACCCAGCTGACCTGGCCCGATACCGCGCCCGGAGAACCCGACAACGCCGTGGCCGATGGCCAGGAAGTCGGGGTCAGCGGGCGCGGGGACGCGCTCACCCTCCTCGCCGCGGCCACCGGCGGCACCGCTACCGGAAGCGGCCGGATCATCTACACGGACGGCACCTGGGACCGCTACACCGTCACCGTCCCCGACTGGGCCACCGGGCCGCACCCCACCAAGGCGATCGCGCTTCCGTACGCCAACGCCCCCCAGGGGCGGATCGAGCGCCCCGCCCTCCTCTACGCCCGCACCGTCCCGGCCGACCCCGCGCGCGAGGTCGCCCGGGTCGAACTGCCCCGGGCCGCCGACGACACGGCCCGCATGCACGTCTTCGCCCTCGGCCTGCGCGCTCCCACGTCGCGGTGGACCGGGACCTGGTCGACGAGCACCTCCGGGTACGCTGCGCTCGGCCCCTGGGAGGACCAGACGCTCCGCTTGGCCGTCCGGTCGACCACCGGAGGCCCGGCCGTGCGCGTCCGGCTGGACAACACCTTCGCCGCCGAGCCCGTGGCGATCGGCCGGGTGACCATCGCTCTGCGGCGGAGCGGCGCCGAGGCCGCCCACGCCCCCGTGCCGCTCACCTTCGGCGGTGCGCCCGGAACCCGGATCCCGGCGGGCGGGCAGGCGTTCAGCGACCCGGCCACGTTCCGCGTTCCCGGCGGCGGCGATCTCCTGGTCAGTATCCACCTGCCCGAGCCGGTGACGGCCGCCCCCGTGCACAGCGCAGCGACCGGTACCAACTACATCACCGACCCGGGGGCTGGCGACGCCACCCGCGCGGCCGGGGCCGGACCGTTCACCGGCACCATCGCCACCTGGCCGTTTCTCACCGGCATCGACGTCCTCGGCGGACCTGGGGCGGTGGTCGCCCTGGGCGACTCCATCACCGACGGCGTCGGCTCCACCCCCGACGCCAACCGGCGCTGGCCGGACGTGCTTTCCGAGCGACTGCGATCCCAGTCCTCGGTGCCCCATTACGGTGTGCTCAACCAGGGCATCTCGGCCAACCGGATCGTCACCGACCGCTACTCGGGCGACGGCGTCAGTACCGACACCGGCGGTGTCAGCGCCCCCCACCGGCTGGACCGCGACGTCCTGGCGCAAACCAGTGCGCACACCGTCATCGTTTTCGAGGGCGTCAACGATGTCCGGCACACCGGAACCACCCCGCGGCAGGTCACCCTGGGCCTCGCGGAGATCGCGACCCGCACGCGCGCCCACGGCAAACGCGTCCTCGTGGCCACCGTCGCTCCGTGCGGCGGGTTCCGGGACTGCACCGACGATGTCGACGCCAAGCGACGCGAGGTGAACGCGTTCATCCGCGCCAACGGGAAGCGCGGCGGGCTCTTCGACGGCGTTCTCGACTTCGACGCGGTGCTGCGCGACCCGGAAGCGCCCGAGCGGCTGCGGCCCGCCTATGACTCCGGCGATCACCTTCACCCCGGCGACGCCGGGCTGCGCGCGATCGCCGAATCGATCGATCTGGACATGCTCGGGACGCCCGCGTGAGCCGTGCTGGCGGGACGCGTGGGGTTGCGGATTACCCCTGTCGTCACGTGGAGTTTCCACCGATCACAGAATTGCCACTTCCGGCCGAGATTTTCCGGTGAATCCGGAGTTCGCGGAACTACGCTCGCACATGAGCATGGTTGTTATATCAACCGTTGATCCTTCATGTAAGGAGCCGCGATGCATCTGGATTCCTGCCGAGAACTCAAGCGGTCCCTGCGCGAACGGGCCACCAGTCTCGCGGTCGGCACGCAGGTGCCGTGGCTCGCCGTCGGTGTCGAGCGCACCGCCCCCCATACCTACGTGCTGGCGGTGCGGGTGCGCGACACAGCGTCGGCCCGCCCCCTGCTGGCGCGCATCGCCTCCGAGGCCCGCGACGAGGTCGACATTGTCGAGGTCGGCGAGATCCGGGCGCTGTCCGCGGCGCTCAGTCCCGAGGACCTCAGTCCCGAGGAGCTCCAAAAAAGCCAGCGTCCGCTGGTGCCCGGCTCCTCGGTCGGGCATCCGAGCGTCACGGCGGGGACGCTCGGGGCGTTCGTGGACGTCGGCGGCGCGGTGCACGCCCTGTCCAACAACCACGTGCTGGGTGACAGCGGGAGGGCCCGGCTCGGGGACGCGGCGCTGCAACCGGGTGTCGTGGACGGGGGGACGGACCCGCAGGACCGGTTCGGTGAGCTCGCGGCCATGAGCGAGCTCAGCACCGACCGGATCAACCTGGTCGACGCCGCCATCGCGCGGCTTGACCCGGGTGTCGGGCACGACGCGGAGCGGTATCCGGGCGGCCCCATCACCGCGACCGCCGAGGGGCCCACCGAGGACGCGGCGGTGGAGAAGCTCGGCCGGACGACCGGCCACACCCACGGTCGGATCACCGCCTTCGAGGTGGACGGACTGCGTGTCAACTTCCCCCACGGCGAACTGGTCTTCGACGACCAACTGGAGATCTCCGGCCGGGAGGGCGCCTTCAGCGACGGCGGCGACTCCGGGTCGCTGATCTGGACGCGTGAGGGCCGCGCGGCGGTGGGGCTGCTGTTCGCGGGCAGCCGGTTCGGGGGCCCCGACGGCACCGGGCTGACCTACGCCAACCCTCTTACCGCGGTGCTCGACGTCTTCAACGCCCGGCTGGTCGGCGCGTGATCACCCTCCACCAGGCCCGGCGGGCCAAACGCCTGCTGCGCGAACGGTTCGGCGCCGATCCCCGGATCCAGGGGATCGGCCTGACCGGTGGTCCCCGCACGGGCTACGCGGTGGAGGTGCTGCTGAAGCGTCCGATGGACCCGCCGGGGCCGAGTCGGCAAGAGGTCGGCTCGGCGGATGAGGGCGTGTGCGAGGTCCCCGTGTACTGGCGCGTTGTCGGTCGGGTCGGCCCGCTGGACCACCCGGAGGGGTGAGCCCCCCTTGGGGCGCGCTGTGTTGGGAGCGGTGGTCTCCTCAGCGGAAGTCGTCGAGGATCGTGGCAAGGTAGCGGGCGGACTCGGGGGCTGAGAGCGCCTCCAGGCACAGCCGGTCCATGACCTCCATGTACCGGTCGGTGTCGTCGGGCTTGTCGAAGTAGACCGCGCTGGTCAGCTGTTCGAGGTAGACAACGTCGGGCAGGTCGCTCTCGGTGAACCGGAGGATGCTGAACGGCCCGCCCGCCGCCGAGTGGCCGCCCTTGTGGAACGGGATGATCTGCAGCGTGATGTTGGGCAGGGTGGCCATCTCGATGAGGTGCTCGATCTGGGCGCGCATGGTCGCAGGGCCGCCGATGGGACGGCGCAGCGCGGCCTCGTCGACCACCGCCCAGAGCTTGGGCGGGGCGGGGCCGGTAAGGCGCTCCTTGCGGGTCATGCGCAGCCGGACCCGGTGGTCGATCTCCTCGACCGGGTCACCGCTGTGCCCGAGCAGGATGACGGCCCGCGCGTACTCCTCCGCCTGGAGGAGGCCGGGGACGAACTGGAGCTCGTAGGTGCGGATGACCGCCGCGGCCTCTTCCAGACCGATGTACACCTCGAACCAGGAGGGGAGGACGTCGCTGTACTTGTGCCACCAGCCGGGCGTGTTGGCCTGGCGGGCAAGCGCGAGCAGGGGGTCGCGCTCCTCCTGGGAGGTCACTCCGTAGAGGGTCAGCAGGTCGGCGACGTCGCGTTCCTTGAACTTGACCTGGCCGAGTTCGAGTCGGCTGATCTTGGCGTGGGAGGCCCGGATCTCGTACCCCGCGTCCTCCCGCGAGATGCCCCGGGCCTGGCGCAGGCGGCGCAGCTGGGTGCCGAGGAGGATGCGCAGCACGGTGGGTCCGCTTCGCGAGGGGGTGAGTACGTTGGCGGCAGGCGCGTCCGCCTCCGCCGGTCTGCTGTCCATCTGCCCTCCTGGCGTGGCCGAACCCCGGGTCAGTGAATCAGAAGTATGCCGGAGCGACAATGTTCAATCGATCGCGGAGGTCGCGATGAGGTGGTCGAAATCTCCCTGTTTCGCCCCTTCGACGAACGCCGCGAGCTCCGCGGGTGTGTAGATGAGGGCGGGTCCCTGAGGGTGGCGGGAGTTGCGCAGGGCGAATTCCCCGCCGGGCAGCCGGCTCAGTTCGACGCAGTTGCCGTCGGGGTTGCTGAGGCTGCTCTTGAGCCATTCCGCGCCGTTCAGTTCGGCGGCGGGGATGCCGTTGTAGACCTGCTGCATCTGTGCCTCCTCGTGGGGTGGTGACCCGGGGATCCGAGTTCGGGCTGGCCCGCGCCGAGCTCCCGGCGGCGGCGGTGGCCCGGGAGCGGTGAGTGCACGTGCATTCGTGCTTACATCGGCGGTTGCTCTTGCAAACTACGCTAACGGCGACGGAATGTGTCAAATGGTTGCATCGACAACAACTCGGGCGTGTAGCGGGGCGGCCCCGAACAGCGCGGTGGGGGCAGGTGTCAAGAAAAAGTTCGTCACGTGCGCACGTCGGGGCGCGACGGGGCCGATGTCCGGATCTAACGCGAGTGAACCAGACTGAACTGGGTAAACACGTTCATCGGTGGCGCACGGGACAACCCGAACGTATCCCCCGATCGTTGAACCACAATGAACAAAGCGCCCCCAAGTAGGATCTTGCGCTCACTGCGCACTAGACTGCGTGATGCACATGCATCCGTGCTTACACATGAAAGAACGTGCGGACGGGGTGCAAGCAGGACCATGTGGCGCGAAGAGTCCGACGATGCAAGGAACGCGATGAATGCGCACTCTGCATACTCCCGACCCGATGACCTGTTCACCGGGCTGACCCACCCCTCCGCTGGCAGCCACGCCCACGCCGCCGACCACGGACGGCGCCGCCTGCCAACCACCCCCCTGCCCATCGGCCACCACGTCGTCGACACCGCCACGGCCCAGCACGGACTCGGCTTCCACCCCGCCTCCGCCAAGGTGGCGCGGGACTTCACCGGCACCGTGCTTCGCGACTGGGGGCTCGCCACCATGGCCCCCGACGCCCGCCTGGTCGTCTCCGAACTGGTCACCAACGCCTGCCGCCACGCGGTCCCCACGGTGGGCGGCCGCCTGTCCGAGTGGTCGATCCAGTTCGGCATGGCCCGCGACGACGCCCACGTGACCTGCATGGTGTTCGACCCCAGCCGCCAACCCCCCGTACGCAACCACCCCGCCCAGTACGCGGAGGGCGGGCGCGGCCTCCCCCTCGTCGACTCCTTCAGCGCCGGCTGGGGCTGGGACATCCTCGAAGGCCAGGGCAAGGTCGTCTGGGCGGCCTTCGCCGTCCCCGAGTCCGCCGCCTGACCTCACACCCCCGGTTTCTCCGTTGATCTCGGCGATATCGACGGAATTCCCGCCAAAATTCCGTCGATATCGCCGAGATCAACGAGGGAGGGGCGGCGTCGGCCGAAAGCGGCCACGCATCCGTACCGCACACGGTGGGTACCTCTCCAGCGGAGGTAGCCGATATGGCCGTGTCGACCCTGCGGGCCGGTGTCGTCCGGCAGACCGCACCCGCGGAACGGCGGGTGGCGGTGGTGCCGACGGCCGTAGCCGGGCTGCGCGGCGCCGGGATCGAGGTGCTGGTGCAGGCCGGCGCGGGGGCGGGCGCCCGCTACAGCGACCAGGACTACACGGACGCGGGGGCGTCCGTTCTTTCCGAAGAGGACCTCTACGAGCAGGCCGACGTCCTCCTCTCGGTCACCGCCCCCGACCCCGCGGCGCTGCGGCTGCTGCGCCCCGGACAGGCCCTCATGGGTCTGCTGCGCCCCCTGTCCAACCCCCGTCTCGCCCGCGACCTCGCCGCCGCCGGGGCCACCGCCATCAGCCTCGACGGGGTGCCGCGCACGCTCAGCCGGGCCCAGACCATGGACGCCCTGAGCTCCCAGGCCAACGTCGCCGGGTACAAGGCCGTGATCGTGGCCGCCGAGGCCTACGACCGCTACCTCCCCCTGCTCATGACCGCCGCCGGGGTGGCACGCCCCGCCCAGGTCCTGGTGCTCGGTGCGGGCGTGGCCGGACTCCAGGCCATCGCCACCGCGCACCGCCTCGGCGCCGTCGTCTCCGGCTACGACGTCCGCCCCGAGGCGCAGGAGGAGATCCGCTCCCTGGGCGCCGACGCCCTGGACTTGCCGACGGTCACCGAAGCGACCGCCAGCGGCGGCTACGCCCGCGCGCTCACCAGTGACGAGCAGCGGGCCCAGCGGGAGGCGCTCGCCGCCGTCATGGGCCGTTTCGACATCGTGATCGCCACCGCCCAGGCCATCGGCGGACCACCGCCCCTGCTCGTCGACGACGACGCGCTGCGGGCCCTGCGCCCCGGCGCCGTGGCCGTGGACCTGGCCTCCGGGCCGCTGGGCGGCAACGTGTACGGCTCCCGGCCCGGCGAGACCACATACACCAAGAACGGCGTCGCCGTCATCGGCGCCGCCGAGCTGGCCGCAACCGTCCCGCGGGCCGCGTCAGAGGCCTACGCCCGCAACATCGGCGCGCTGCTTACCCACATGACCCGGGAGGGCCGGTTGCGCATCGACCTCGACGACGAGATCCAGGCCGGGGTCGTCATCACCCACGAGGGCAGCGTCGTGCACCCGGCCGCCGCCAAGGCCGTCGCCGCGCTGGCACCCGAGTCGGACGAGCCGGTCGACCAGGACATCGCGGCCGAGACGACCCTCGACGGAGGCAGGTATGGTCCCCGGAGCGCTTGACGACCTCACCGTCTTCCTGCTCAGCCTGCTGGTCGGCTTCGAGGTGATCAGCAGGGTCCCGGCGACGCTGCACACCCCGCTGATGTCGGCCGCTAACGCCATCCACGGCGTGGTCCTCGTCGGCGCCATGCTCATCGCCGTCACCGCCGACACCCCGGCCGGATACGCGCTGGCCCTGGTGGCCACCGCGTTCGCCGCCATGAACGCCGTCGGCGGCTACGTGGTCACCGACCGGATGCTGCAGATGTTCCGCGCCCCGGGCCGCGCCGACGCCCCCGACCGGACCGGGACGGACACGGGCGGGGGAGGAGACCAATGAGCGCCTTGGACATCGCCGTCCGCCTCGTCTACCTGGCCGCGGCGACCTGCTTCGTCGTGGGACTGCACCTGATGAACTCGCCGGCCACGGCCCGGCGCGGCAACATCTTCTCCGCCGCGGGCATGTGGGCGGCGGTCGTGGCGACCCTCGCGATCATCCTCGCCTCCGGCACCGTCACGCCCGTGGGCTGGACGGTGATCGCCCTCGGCACACTCATCGGGACCGGTGCCGGGCTGTACACGGCACGCAGCGTCGCCATGACGGCCATGCCGCAGCTGGTCAGCCTCTTCAACGCGGTGGGCGGCGGCGCCGCCGCCCTCATCGGCATCCACGACTACCTGCGCTTCGGTGGACCAGCGGGGGAACTCACCGGGGCGGCGACCACCGCCGTCACCCTCGACGTCGTCATCGGCACCGTGGCCTTCTCCGGATCCCTCGTCGCCTCCGCCAAGCTGCAGGGGTGGGTGGCGGGCCGCCCCCTGCTCCTGCCTCTGCGCGGCGCCGTCAACGCGCTGGTGGCGGCCGTCATCGTGGTCGCGGCGGGATTTCTTCTCGGCGGTCCCGGCGGCACGCTCGCGCTTGCGGTGATGGTGGTCGCCGCCCTCGTGCTGGGCGTGCTCGTGGTACTGGCCATCGGCGGAGCCGACATGCCGGTGGTCGTCTCCCTGCTCAACGCCTGCACCGGGGTGGCCGTCGCGATGGCCGGGTTCGTCATCGGCAACGCCATGCTCATCATCGCCGGTGCCCTCGTCGGCGCCTCCGGCGGCATCCTCACCAAGCTGATGGCCGACGCCATGAACCGGCCGATCCGCGCCATCCTCGTCGGCGGCTATGGCACCGGAGACACCGCGGCCGGGCTCCCCGCCGGCGCGGGCGAGGGCGTGCGCACCATCGACGCCGACGACGCCGCGATCCGCCTCGCCTATGCCGGGCGCGTCATTATCGTCCCGGGCTACGGGCTCGCCGCCGCCCAGGCCCAGCACGAGCTGCACGAACTCGCCGAGCTGCTGGAGGAGCGCGGGGTCCGCATCGACTACGCGATCCACCCGGTAGCGGGACGGATGCCCGGTCACATGAACGTGCTCCTCGCCGAGGCAAAGGTGCCCTACGCCCAGATGCGGGAGATGGACGAGATCAACCCCGAGTTCAACCGCGCCGACGTCGCTCTGGTCGTGGGCGCCAACGACGTGACCAACCCGGCCGCGCGTCGGCCGGGGACGCCGATCTCGGGCATGCCGATCTTGGACGTCGACCGGGCTGAGACCGTCATCGTGGTGAAGCGGTCACTCGGGCACGGCTACGCGGGAATCGACAACGAGCTCTACACCGATCCCCGGACACGGATGTACCTCGCCGATGCCAAAACTGCGCTCAGCGCGCTGGGGACGGCGGTCAAGACGCTGGTGGGCTGAGCGTCGCCGCGCTGCTCGGCGGCGACGGTGTGGGGGCCGCCCCCCACCGGGGGAGCGGGCGGCCGCACCCCCGTCACCTTCGCGGGCATCTCAGCTGGTGGTGGATGATCAGGTCAACGTAGACGTCGCCCAGCTCGGGCAGGGAGAGCCCGCCTTCGGGGTCGTACCAGTTGAGGATGGACTCCAGAGTCTCCAGCACCGTTCCGGCCGCGACTCCGGGACCGGCGACACAGAACTGGCGCTCGTCGACGCCGTCGGCGATGATCTCGCGGACGTGCTCGCGGTAGAGGCGCAATTGCTCGGAGATTTCCCGGTAGCGCACCGGGTGGATGGCCCGGAGGATGGGCAGCAGAGTGCGGCGCAGTTCCTCCTCGGTGCGGTGTTTCCAGCAGTGGTCGATATGTCGGCGGATCAGTCGGGAAAGGCGTGTTACGGGGGTGTCGGAAGCGGAGCAATCAGCAATTTGGCAGGTCACCAATTCCCGTGTGGAACGCAGGGCGACGGCGTACATGAGATCCAGCCGGGTGGGGAAGGACCGGCGGAAATCGCTGATGTCGGTTCCGGTTCGCTCGATGATCTCCCGGGTGAGTGAGGCCATGCCGAGGCCGTGCGGACCGTGGCGGGCGAAGAGGGTCGTCGCTGCGTCCAGGGTGTGATCGGCCAGGCGTGTGTCATGTGGTGAGAGGTCGGCCGTCATGATCATCTCTGGGCTGCGCCGGCCGGTGGGCGAGGCGCGGTCGAGGGGTGTGGCTGATTCGGTTACGAATCGAATTCGAGGATAGCGCCGCTCTCACGCCGATTCACTCCAGAACATGAAATCGGGGCTCGGAAATCGCGGGTCCGCCGCCCTGTGTTCCGGAAGTGAGAGATGTTCTGCGTCCGACCGTCACCCCGTTGACGCCATTCGCGCCGCGAGAGTGCTGATCATGGCCCGAGGACGGGGCGGAGGAGGCGACAGTGAACTCCTGCGAGGCACCCTGACCGTTCGCGTCGGCCGTGAGTTTCGCGAGTTCGGTCATGTGCTCGGTGATGATCGCGTCGACGCCCATGCCGATGAGCCGGGCCATTTCCGGAAAGTCGTTTACCATCCACGCGGCCACGCCGTATCCGTGCCGGTGCACCTCGGTCACCAGGTCGCGGGTGAGCAGCCGGTACTGGGTGCTGTAGTAGCGGGGCCGCAGGGTCTGCCACAGCTCCGCCGGAGGAAGCGCGTGCCGGTCCCAGGTCAGCACCAGCCCCGCTGAGGGCCGCCGCGCCCGTACCGCGCGCAGCGCCTCGACCGACCCCGCGTAGAGCACCTGGTCGGCCAGGCCGTGCTCGTGGACCAGGTCGTCGGCGGCCAGCACGGTGTCCACCGAGGTGGCCACCAGCATGAGCTGGGTCGGGCGCGGGTAGGACACCGCCGCCAGCACCTCCATCAGCGTGGGGATGCGCTGCTCGACCTCGACGCCCAGCGACGCGATCTCCGCCAGCGTCATCTCGGTGATGGGCCGTGGCAGCGCCCACAGACGTCCCTGGGCCTCCGCGTGCATCAGGACGACATGCCCGTCGGACGTGCGATCGAGGTCGATCTCGACCATGTGGGCGCCGTGGTCGATGGCCGACCTGATGGCGGGAAGAGTGTTCTCGCGGAATGCCGTGGTGTCACCGCGGTGCGCGATCGCCAGCGTCATCTCCGGACCTCCGTTACCACCGTGGCGGTGGGGGTGGACGACGGTGTCCCCCCGAGGGGACGTGCGACAAGCGTGCCAAAGTCAGTGCCCCGATGTAGGGAAGACCGGCGAAAACCACCCGGTGAAAGGTCGGCCGCGGCATCGATGCGAGCCGCGTCACCCGGGGCAGCGCCCCGCCACGCCGTCGGGACCTGGGAAACTGCTGGTGTAGGAAGTGCGTCGGTCACACTCGTGAACACGCACCACGAACCGATACCGAAGGCGAACGATGATCCCCGACCAGCGTCGCGAGCACATCCTCAAGCTCCTGCAGGAACGCCACGTTCTGAGTATCAACGAGCTCACGTCGATGCTGTCCGTCTCGCACATGACGGTGCGGCGGGACATCCAGGCGCTGGAGAACGACGGCAAGGTGCTGTCGGTCACCGGTGGCGTGCGCCTGGCCGCCCGCCTCAAGAGCGAGCCGTCCTACCTGGCCAAGGCGCAGCTGGAGGTACCGGCCAAGCGCGCCATCACCCGGGCGGCGGCGGAGCTGGTCCGGGACAACTTCACGATCTACCTGGACGCCGGCACCACCACGCTGCAGATGGTGCCGATGCTCACCGACAAGGTGGGGCTGACCGTTGTCACCAACGATTTCAACGTCGTCGGGCACCTGATGGAGTATCCGAACATCGAGCTGATCCACACCGGCGGTGTGGTCTCCCACGCCGACCACTCCTCGGTGGGGCAGTTCACCGCCGACTTCCTGAGCAAGGTCAACGTGGACATCGCGTTCGTCGCGAGCAGCTCGTGGGATGTGGAGCGCGGATCCACGACCCCCTCGGAGTCCAAGGTGGTGGCCAAGCAGCAGCTGCTGCGGATCGCGTCGAAGAGCGTGCTGACCGTCGACAGCACGAAGTATGGCAAGTTCGGCACATTCCGGGTCGCCCGCCTGGAGGAGTTCGACCTCATCGTCACCGACGACCGGCTGCCGCAGTCAGCGGTCGACGAGATGCGCGCCCGGGACGTGGAACTGAAGTTGGTGGCGCCGGAGTAGTCGGTCCTCCGGCGCGGATGTGCCGTGTTCGCGGGGTGGGCGGGGCCGGTCCGATCAGTCCTCGCCGGTGTCCAACTCGGCCGGGCAGTACAGTTCGAGCTGGATGCCGTCGGGGTCGGAGAAGCTGAGCATCGACCCGTGGTCGGAGTGCACGACCGGGGAGTGGTCGATGTCGAGCTCCGTGAGACGCTCCTCCCAGCCCTCCAACTCGCCCAGACAGCTCACCTGGAAGGAGATGTGGTCCACCCCGGCGTGCCGGTAGTCGAACCTGGCCTTGAAGTGGTCCGCGTGCTGGGTGAACCCCAGGACCACGCCGCTCGGGTGGCGGCACTCAGTGTGCAGCCACCGCTTTCCATCGCGCGTCTTGTGCTCCTTGAAACCCAGGACGGAGCGGTAGAAGGCGATGCTGGCGTCGCGGTCGCGCACGGAGAGCGTGAGGTGCGCGAGGCCGGTCACACTAGGCACAGAATCCTCTCTTCGGCGGTCCTGCATCCGAAGTTTGCGGGGAGGGAACAGCGTAAGCACAATTGCCGAGCTTACGCCTCGATTCCGGGTGGGCAGGCAGCTGTTAACGCGTGTTTAACGCGGTCGGAACGGATCGCTGTCCCGACATGGATGTGTGTACCCGCCCAGACCCTTGAAAAGCCCCGTCTACCAGGGCAATCGCGGGGGAGCCGGAGCCCGGGGCGTGTCGCGCGCAACAGTCCGGGCGGCCTGCTTATGAGGACTGTCACGCTCGGTGAGGGGCGCGGCGCGCGGCCTTCACATCGGCTCACGGCCCCCGAGCCGTCACACACCTGCCGGCTGTACGCGCCGATCGGCCTCCGCGTACCAGCGGGAGCGCACGATCCCGGTCGCGACCAGGGCGGCGGTGAAGGCGGCGCCGGTGGCGATCAGAAACGCGCCGTGGAATCCGAACTGCTCGGCGGCGTGGCCCGCGACCACGGATCCCAGGGCCTGGCCGAGGATCAGGCTGCTCACGATGAGCGTCATCGCCTGTCCGAGCCGGGCGGACGGCGCGGCGCGCTCGGCCAGCCCGAAGATCGTGACGACGTGTGGGCCGATGGCGCACCCCATCAGGAACATCGCGGCGGCGAGTGCGACCGGCCCGGGCGCGAGGAACAGCGGGAGCGACAGCAGGCCCAAACCCGTGGCGGCGACGCGTAGCCGGGTGGTCAGCGCCACCCACGCGGGCACCGACGCCATCAGCAGCCCGGCGGTCGCGCTGCTCACGCCCATGACGGCGTACATCAGGCCGGACAGGTCGGCGTGGCCCATGCCCTGGGTGTAGGCGGTGACTCCGGTAGCGGCGCCGCCGAAGAACAGCCCCTGGCAGAACATGGGGAGGATGAGTACGAGCAGGCCCGGCCGCATCAGTCCGTCCTCGCCGGGGGAGACGGGGGCGCCGGGAAGCGCGGTCGGGTGGACGGCGAACACCGAGCCGAACACGCCGATGAGGACGGCCGCGCCCAGGACGCTGACGGCGGGGTCTGCGAGCACCGCCAGCAGGCCGACGACCGCCGGCCCGATAACGAACCCCGTCTCGTCCAGGACGCCCTCGACCGAGAGGGCGGCGGCGATGGACCGCTCGCGGTCGTGGTCGCGGCGCTTGGCCAGGGCGATCCACCGGGATCGGGCCAGTGGGCCGATCTGCGGCATGCTCAGCCCGGCCAGGGCCGCCAGCGCGGCGAGCAGCCACACGGGCGCGCCGGCGAAGACGGCCGCGACCAGGACGACGAAGAGGGCGGCGTCGAGGAGGGAGGTGAGCAGCACCACCGGGCGCTGCCCGTGCCGGTCGGCGAAGCGGGAGATGATCGGCCCGCCGACGGCCTCACCGAGGGCGAGCGCCCCGGAGACCACGCCGCCCGCAGCCACGCTGTCGACCTGGGTGGTGACGAGGGTGAGCGTGCCGATGAGCGACATCGACACGGGGAGTCGGGCGAGGAACGAGGCGAGCAGGAGGGGGGCTCCGGCGATCGTGTGCATGCGTCGCAGCGTTGCCAGGGGGGACATGGAACTCCAGTTCTCTTCAGTCTTCCGGGCGCTGACGGGCGCGGCGGCACGGCGCGGTCGGCGCGTGTCGCACTCACCGGACGCTCGGGGCCGCGAGTGGCTCAGCGGGAGACGTCCAATGGGCGCGGGGACTATGAGGAGAAGGATCCGATAAAGGTCCCATCATCAGCTCAATGCTCAGAACACGATACTAGTGGCGCCGGATTCCCCCGCGATATTGGATGTTCCTCACAGTCCCTGCGGTGTCGTTTGGAGGGACGAGGCGCGGTCGCGTTGTGCACGCCCTGGTCGAGTCCTCTGTTTAACCCTGCTCAACGCAACATGCCACGAAAATTAACTGGTGCTTCAATAGTGATGCTGGTAGAAGTGTCGATCATGAGCGAGACGATCACCCTCCACATCGCGACCGTCTTCCTTGGCGACGGCGACACCGGCGGCAACGAGCTCGGCGTCTTCCTCGACCGCCCCGGCCTGCCCGCCGAAACCCGCCAGGCGATCGCGGCCGACCTCGGCTACGCCGAGACCGTCTTCCTGGAAGACCCCGCCACCGGTCGCCTGCACATCCACACCCCCGCCGTCGAACTGCCGCTGGCCGGACACCCTCTGGTCGGGACGTCGTGGCTGCTGCGCCGCGACGGCCGCGGGCTCGACACCCTCAACCCCCCGGCCGGACCCGTCGCCACCTGGACGGAGGGCGATCTGACCTGGATCCGCGCCGATCCCGACGGCGCACCGGTCTTCGACACCCGCCAGCTCGACTCCGCCGCCGACGTCGACGCGCTGGAGACCGGCGAACCCGGCACCGACCTGCACGTGTGGGCGTGGGAGGACGAGGCCGCCGGGCGCGTGCGGGTGCGGGTCTTCCCCGGCAGGATGGGCATCGTCGAGGACGAGGCGACGGGGGCGGCCGCGCTGCGCCTCGGCCAGCGGCTCAAGCGCCCGCTCATCATCCGGCAGGGCGTGGGCTCCCGCATCGACGTGCGCCCCGGCCCCGATGGCACGGTTGAGGTCGGCGGCCGCGTCGCCCTGCTGGGGCGGCGCGAATACACGCTGCCGTAGACGGCGTGTGGCCGCTCGCAGCGTCACGGCCTTCCGGGCGGCGGTGGCGCCGCAGCCTGCCGGTCGTTCTAGCCTTTCAAGCAGACGGGCGGAACAACGGGAGGACCACCGGGACATGTCGGCGACGCGGTTGCTGGTTCTAGGCGTGGTGCGGGCGTTTGGCCGGGCGCACGGGTATCAGGTGCGCCGGGAGCTGATCTCGTGGGGTGCGGAGCACTGGGCCAACATCAAACCCGGATCCATCTACCACGCGCTGCGCCAGCTCGTGAAGGCGAAGATGGTGACCGCGGCCGGTGTGGAGGACAGCGGGGAGGGGCCCGATCGGTTCCTCTACGAGATCACCGAGGACGGTGAGACCGAGTTCCGTCGGCTGCTGGGCAAGGCGCTTTCCGACGCGGACGCCAAGCCCGAGTTCTTCGGTGCCGGCATCACGTTCATGACGTGCCTGCCCCGCCGTACGGTCATCACCTACCTGCAGCACCGCCTGTCCCGACTGGAGGGCACCAACGAGCTGCTGCGCAGACTGCGCGCGAACGACGTCGCCGAGGACCAGAAGCCGGAGCACGTCTGGGAGCTGTTCGAGTGGTGGGTGGTCGAGGCGCAGGCCTCGACCGACTTCACCCGCGGCATGATCGAACGTCTGGAGCAGGGCGCCTACACGATGGCGGACGACGGGGGCGGGGCGGCCCCGTTCGGGGCGCCGCCCGCTGTACCTCCCGCCGTAGGGTGACGGGGCGCCGTTGGCGGCGATCTAATCAAGTTTGACTACCTACTCTCCCGTGTGCATTCTTGGCTAGGTAATCAAACTTGACTACCGGAGCCGAGATGATCCACACCCGAGCACTCACCCGGACCTTCCGAACCAAAGGAACCACCGTCGAGGCCGTCCGCGGCCTCGACATCGACGTCGAGGCGGGGGAGCTCCTGGCGTTCCTCGGGCCCAATGGCGCGGGCAAGAGCACGAGCCTGCGGATGCTCACGACCCTGCTGCTGCCCACGTCCGGCAGCGCGACCGTGGCGGGGTGCGACATCGTGTCCGACCCGCGGGGCGTCCGGCGCCGTATCGGCTACGTCGGCCAGGGGCGCAGCGCCGGTGTCGGCCAGCGGGTCCGCGACGAGCTCGTCACCCAGGGTCGCTGCTACGGGATGTCGCACGCCGAGGCGCGCACCCGTGCCGACGAGCTGCTGGAGGTGCTGGAGCTCGACGGAACTGCTGACCGGGAGGTCGAGAAGCTGTCCGGCGGCCAGCAGCGCCGCCTCGACATCGCGATGGGCCTCATCCACCGCCCGGCCCTGCTCTTTCTGGACGAGCCCTCGACCGGACTCGACCCGCACAGCCGCGCCAACCTGTGGGAGCACATCGCCCGGCTGCGCGCCGAGAACGGTATGACGATCGTGCTGACGACGCACTACCTGGACGAGGCCGACGCCATCGCCGACCGCGTCGTGGTCGTCGACCACGGCACCGTCATCGCCGACGGCACGTCCGACGAGCTCAAGGGCAAAGTGTCGGGGGACCAGGTCACCTTCACCACCGAAGCCGCCGAGAGCGCCCGCCGCGCCGCCGCGGCGGTCGAGCGCGTCCCCTCCGCGCACGCCATCGACACCGACGGCACCACCGTGCGGATGCGCGTCGAGCGCGGTGACGCCGTCCTGCCCGAACTCCTGCGGGTCCTCGGGGCGGCCGGGGTCGAGCCGCTGACCGTCCAGGTGCAGCGGCCGACACTGGACGACGTGTTCCTCACCCTCACCGGCCGCAGCCTGCGGGATGGCGACCAGGAAGGCGAGAAGTGAGCGCCACCTCCACCGCCACCTCCACCGTGACCCCCGCCGCCGAGACCCGCCCCGACAGGACAGGAATCATGCACGTCCTCCGCGACACCTGGATCATCTGCCTCCGCCAGCTGCGGCCCAGCCTGCGCAACCCCATCGCGATGTTCGTGTTCGGGATGCTGCAGCCGGTCCTCTACCTGGTGCTGTTCGGCCCGCTGCTCACCGCGATCCCCGGCGCCGTGGGTGACGACCCCTGGGGCTGGTTCGTCCCCGGCATCCTGGCCATGCTCGGCCTGTTCGGCACTGCGTTCGCCGGGTTCGGGCTACTTCCCGAGCTGCGCAACGGCTCGCACGAGCGGCTTCTCGCCACGCCCACGAGTCGGGTCGCGCTGCTTCTCGGCCGGGTGATGCGGGACGTCGTCGTGCTGCTGATCCAGGCGGTCGTCCTCCTCGTGGGTGTCACCGCCTTCGGATTTCGGGCATCGGTCCTCGGCGTCCTGGTCGGGCTGCTGCTCCTGGCTGTCCTGGGGGTGGGGCTGGGCACCTTCTCCTACCTGTTGGCCATGGTGCTCAAGGTGGAGCACATGTTCGCCGCGCTGCTGCAGACCGTCATCATGCCGCTGATCCTCACCTCGGGCCTGCTGCTGCCCATGGACCAGGGGCCGAGGTGGCTGTACATCGTCTCCCGGTTCAACCCGGTGACCCACGTCGTCGAGGCCGAGCGCGCACTGTTCGCCGGGCACTTCACCGACCCGTCCATCGCGATCGGGTCCCTGGTGGCCGTCGTCGTGGCCGTGCTCGCGCTGGCTCTCGGCGTCGGCTCGATGCGTCGGATCAACGCCTGACCGCGCAGGGTCCCGCCTGCCCCGTCGGCGCCGTCGACGGGGCAGGATCAATCCGGGCGGGCGACGGCGCGCCACGGCACGGGGCTGGACAGCACCATCGTGCTCGACGGTCGGCCGTGCTCGGCGAGGCGGTCGATGACCTCCTCGAAGTGGGCCATCGAGGTCACCCCGATGAACAGGACGCAGCAGGCGTCGCCGGTGACCCGGTGCAGCTGCAGGATCTCCGGGAGGGCCAGCGCCGCCTCGTCGCGCAGGAGGCACAGCGGTCCGAAGCACTCCATCCGCACCAGCGCGGTTACCGGCAGTCCGACCGCCGCGGGGTCGACGTGCGCGTGGTAGCCGGTGATCACACCGGAGTCCTGGAGGCGGCGCACGCGTTCGGCCACGGCCGGAGCCGACAGGTTCACCCGGCGGGACAGCTCGTTGAACGAGAGCCGCCCATCGGTCTGGAGCTCGGCGAGGATACGCCAGTCGACGCTCTCCATATCCGTTCCGATCATCAAGTAGGACGGAGAAATCCCTAACGATTGTTAAGCCGAACCTGCCAAATGGCAAGTACTGGCCCTTCTCTCTCTGCGCCTGTCTGCAGCATCCTGAGGTACAGGTCACATTGGAGAAGTGATCGCCGGGCGGCGCGGTCGGGCGGCCCGCCAGTCACGCCCTGGCGCACGGACGCGGCGACGCGGGACGGCGTGAGCGCACCGGTCGGTGGTCCGCGAGGATGAGGTGGCAAATCATGGTCGAGACCGCGGCACCGGCAGCCGAGCGGGAGCGCGCCGCCCGTGCGGCCCGCAACCGGGGCAGGCCCACCACCACCGTCGAGCAGGCGTGCGAGTACGTCCGCTATGGCGGGGTCGACACCCTGCACGACCTGCAGCGGCCCCGCACCGACGAACCGGCCGAAGTCTCCTTCATCATCACCACCCAGGTGATGGAGCTGCTGTTCACGCTGATCCGGCAGCGGTGGGAGCAGGCCCGTGACGCGCTGGACGCCGACGACGTTCCGGCGGCCCTTGCGGCGCTCAAGCGCGGCGCCGAGGCCCAGGACGTGCTGGCCAACTCCTGGGACCTGCTGGCATCGCTCACCCCCACCGAGTTCAATCGATTCCGCGACGCCCTCGGCGAGGCCTCCGGATTCCACTCCTTTGCCCACCGCCACCTGGAGTTCCTGCTCGGGAACAAGTCCGAGCGGATGATCGAGCCCTACTCCGCCCTGCCTCGGGTGCGCGCCGAGTTGGAGCACGCCCTGGCCGAGCCGAGCCTCTATGACGCCGCCCTGCGGCTGCTGCACCGGCGCGGCCTGCCGGTTCCCGACGAGCGGGTCGAGCGTGACTGGTCCGAGCGCTACACGCCGCATCCCGGTGTGGAACGCGCCTGGGCGGCGGTCTACGCCGACGACCGCCCCGGCAACGAGCTGCTCGCCCTGGCCGAGGCCCTGCTGGATACGGCCGAGCGCGTCACCCGGTGGCGGCACCGCCACCTGATGGCGGTGAAGCGGTCCATGGGCGCCAAACCGGGTACAGGAGGTTCCAGCGGCCTGGAGTGGCTGGCTGAGAGCGCGAACAAGGACGTGTTCCCCGAACTGTGGTCGCTGCGCACCGCCATGTGAGCCGGAGCGCAGCGCCCCTCTGAGTGACGAGCAGGACAGCGGCGGGCGCAGGGCCGGCCACAACCTTGAAAGAGCGAAGATGACGGAGATCACGCGCGAGGACTGCGCGAAGCTGGACGCAGCCGACCCCCTGGCCCCCTTCCGCGACGAGTTCGTCCTCCCCGACGGCGTCGTCTACCTCGACGGGAACTCGCTGGGCGCGCTGCCCAAGGCCACCCCGGGACGCGTGGCCGATGTCATCGAGCGGGAGTGGGGCCGCGACCTCGTCCGGAGCTGGAACACCGCCGGGTGGTGGGATAAGCCGCGCTCTCTGGGCGCCAAGCTCGCCCCGCTGGTGGGGGCGGCGTCGCACGAGGTGGTCGTCGGCGACGGCACCTCCGCCAACCTGTTCAAGGCCCTGATCGCGGCGCTGCGGCTCGTCCCCGACCGTCGCGTGGTGGTGGGGGAAACCGGAAACTTCCCCACCGATCTCTACATCACCCAGGGCGCCGTGGAGCTGATGGGCGCCACCGAGCGCCGGGTCGACCCCGACGGGCCGCGACTGGCCGAGGCACTCGCCACGGGCGACGTCGCCGCGGTCCTGCTCAGCCACGTCGACTACCGAACGGGCGCGCTGCGCGACATGGCCGGGATCACGCGGATGGTGCGGGAGAGCGGTGCCCTGATGATCTGGGACCTGTGCCACAGCGTGGGCGCGGTCCCCATCGAGCTCTCCGCGTGCGGCGCGGACTTCGCCGCGGGCTGCACCTACAAGTACCTCAATGCCGGTCCTGGCGCCCCCGCCTTCAGCTACGTGGCCGAACGCCACCACGCCACCGCCCGCCAACCGCTCAGCGGCTGGCACGGACATGCCCGTCCCTTTGACTTCACCGGCGACTACGTCCCGGTCGAGAGTGCCAGCCGCTTCCTCAGCGGCTCCCAGCCGCTGGTCGCCGACGCCGCGCTGGAAGCGAGCCTGGACCTGTTCGCCCGGGTCGACATGCGGCGGGTCCGGGAGAAGAGCGTGGCGATGACGGAGATGTTCATCGATCTGACCGCGCCGGCCGGTCTGGCCCTGGTGTCCCCGCGCGACGCGGAGCGGCGCGGCAGCCAGGTGGCGCTGTCCCACGCCGACCCTGAGGCCGGGTATCCGATCGTGCAGGCGCTGATCGCCCGAGGTGTCGTCGGCGACTTCCGCGCGCCCGACGTGCTGCGCTTCGGTTTCACCCCGCTCTACCTGCGTTACGTGGACGTCTTCGACGCCGCGAT
The DNA here is from genome assembly GCF_039530945.1 of Nocardiopsis rhodophaea. Lineage (NCBI taxonomy): Bacteria > Bacillati > Actinomycetota > Actinomycetes > Streptosporangiales > Nocardiopsidaceae > Nocardiopsis > Nocardiopsis rhodophaea. The sequence continues at coordinate 64,731 of NZ_BAAAPC010000006.1, read as the reverse complement.
GGCGCTTGTGGATGTGGTGCGGACCGGGGAGTGGCGGGACCCCCGCTTCGCCGAACGGGCACAGGTCACGTGAATCTTGAACACTTACTTACCAGTAGGTCAAGAGTTGACCACGCGATTCTCGTGAGATGAGGGACACTCGTCCGTGTGACGAGCGTCCCTTTTTTGGTCTTTTGCGGTGCTGGATCGCCCGCGAATACGGGCGTTTTACCCTTCGTCTGACCCGTGTGGATCATGCCTGATCTGCGGTTTTACCTTTGAACCGCGTGCATTTTACCTTTTCGTTGGTTAGAGTCCTCCGTGATCGGTTCGTGATTCCGATGTGCGGTGCGGATGTGCGCCGATGGGATCACGCCGATGCCGAGCCCCGGGCCTCATGACGCCCCGGGTGATACGAGACCCCTGTTCTCCCACGGGCCTGGCCGCGCTGCTGAGCGCCTGCCCCTCGACTCGCGGTCCCCATCCGCGAGGACGGCCCCCTACGTCTGGCGATCCAGTCAGGCGGCCCCACCACAAGCACTCACGCAGCTGATTCCCGTGTTCCCACACCCGTGGGCGGAATCGGTCTCCGTCGTGCCCTCTGGTCTCTCTCGGCCCCTGTCTCCGACCTGGGTATCTATCGATGAGTTCTAATCCTGTGCAGTACGGCAAGGTCAAAGCGTCCTATTTTTGGGACGACGGATCTGGGATCAACGGCGACACGGGCGCCCCCGCATCGGGCAAACCGATGCAGAAAGGCCTGGCCGCCAGCCCCAGCTGGCCGCTCGGCACCAAGGGCTACGTTGTCTACAACGGCAAGAAAGCCGAGTTCTTCATCGGTGACCGCGGTCCCGGTGCCCCCGCCGAGGGCTGCAACGTCCTCCTCGACCTCGACGGCAAGACCTTCGCCGAGCTGACCGGCGAGTCCTGGAACACCAACAGCCTGACCGTCTCGGGCGGTAACGGCCACATCGACGTCGAGTACTACATCACCTCCTGGGGCGACGGTCACGGCACCGCTGGCCCGCCCAAGCCCATGAGCGGCTCGGAGACCTGCAACAGCGCTGTCTCTCCGATCCCCGCGTCCGCGAAGAAGGACGACGAGGCGGAGAAGAAGAAGCGCGAGGCCGAGAAAAAGAAGAAGGCCGAAGCGCAGAAGAAGCGCGAGGCCGAAAAGAAGAAGGCCGAGGCCGAGAAGAAGAAGGCCGAAGAGAAGCAGCAGGCCGAGCTCGCGAAGCGGAAGGCCGAGAAGGTCGACCAGCAGTCCACCAACGACGAGCAGGCGCACACCGCCTTCGAGACCGGCACGGCCGCCAACGACCTCTCCGGGGCGACCCTGGCCGGCAACGACCTGCCGATGGCCGCCGGCGTCCTTACCCTGGCACTGCTCCCGGCCCTCGCGGTGGCCTTCCTCGCCAAGCGCAACCGCCCGCTGGGCCTGCACGCCGCTGCCAAGGACGACGAGAACGCCGAGAACGGCACGGCTTTCAGCTGGGACTCCCTGCGCAACATGAACTGGCAGTCCCTGCGGTCCGTCGACGTCAAGAGCCTGCGGACCACCGACGGCTGGCGCAACCTCGTCTCCGAGCTGCGCCGGAAGTGATTCACCTCCGGACACGGTGACAGCAAGGGACACCCCGCCCTAGCCCCGCGGGGTCCGCGCTTCTTCCTCACCTGACCGGACCACCGGCAGGGTCTGACCGCACGCTCCGTCAGACATCGCCCAACAGCAGTGCCGGCCGCTCCACGCAGTCGGCCACGAAGCGCAGGAAGCCTCCGGCCTCCTCGCCATCGCACACACGGTGGTCGAACGCCAAGGTCAGCTCGGTTACCGGGCGGGCCACCACCTCATCGCCCACCACCCACGGACGCTTCACGATGCGTCCCATCCCGACGATCGCCACCTCCGGGTGGTTGATGATCGCCGCCGAGCCGTCCACCCCGAACACGCCGTAGTTGTTCACCGTGAACGTGCCGCCCGTCAGCCGGGACGGCGGAAGCGACCCGGCCCGCGCCGCCGACGTGGTCGCCGACAGCTCGGCCGCCAGCTCCCGCGTCGTCATCCGATCCGCATCGCGGACCACCGGCACCATCAGCCCGCGCGGCGTCTGCGCCGCGAACCCGAGATGGACATGGCCGAATCGCACCAGCTCGGAGCGTTCGGTGTCCACTCGACCGTTGAGCGCCGGATAACGCCGCAACCCCAGCAGGCAGAATCTGGCCAACAGCGCCAGCACGCTCACCGGCCGCTGCGGGTCGGCCCCGTTCAGCGTCGCGCGCAGCTCCAGCAGACCGGTGGCGTCGGCATCCACCCACACGGTCGCCTCGGGGATCTCCCGACGTGACCGCGAGAGCCGTTCCGCCATCGTTGCCCGTGCGCCGCTCAGCGGGATCCGCTCGGCCTCCTCCGGTGCCTCTGCGGGCAGCGCCCGCAGAGGCACCGCGGCTCTTCCGGCCGCGGACGCCGACTCCGCCGCGCCGGTCGGCGCGCTCGCGGCGGCGGATTGGCGTTCCGCGATGGCCGCGAGGACGTCGCGACGCAGCACCAGACCGCCCTCGCCGCTGCCCGCCAGCGACGCGACGTCGATGCCGTGCTCGCGTGCGATGCGCCGCACCAGCGGCGAGACCACCGGAGTGCGGTGCCGCGTTCCGGGCGGCGGGGACGGGGCCGCGGACGCCGTTGTCCGCGTCCCGTCCGCCGAGAGGGCACGCCGCCGACCACCGCTCTGCCGCGCGACCCCCTCTCCTGTGCCGTAGCCCACCAGGACCGCGCCGGATCCCTGCACCGCCGCGGTGGCGCCATTGCCACCGCCGCCGGACTCCGCGGACCCGCGGGCTTCGGGCACGACGACACCGGGCTCGCCGAAACCGGCGCCTGCTCCCGATGCCGCGGTATCAATGCTGATGAGCGGCGCGCCGACAGCGATCACCTCGCCGGGGCCGCCGTGCAGCGCGGTCACCCGGCCGCTGAACGGGCAGGGGACCTCCACGCTCGCCTTGGCCGTCTCGACCTCCACGACCGGCTGGTCGACGGTGACCTCGTCGCCGACCTCCACCCGCCAGTCGACGATCTCCGCCTCGGTCAGGCCTTCACCGAGGTCGGGCAGGACGAAGTCGCGCACGGACTCCGCGGAAGACGAACGCCCCGTCACGCCCCCACCCCCGTCTGGTGCAGCGGTGAGCGGCCCCCGCTACCGCCCGGCACCCATTCGGACTCCCACTGCAGCCGGTCGACCGCGTCGAGGATCCGGTCGGCGTTGGGCAGGTGGTAGGACTCCAGCTTGGGCGGTGGGTAGGGGATGTCCAGCCCGCCGACGCGCAGCACCGGCGCCTCCAGGTAGTGGAAGCACTGCTCGGTGACGCGCGCGGCGACCTCGGCGCCGTAGCCGCCGAAGGTGGACGCCTCGTGCACCACGACCGCGCGGCCGGTCCGGCGCACTGATTCGGCCACGGTCTCCTCGTCGAACGGGGCGAGGCTGCGCAGGTCGATCACCTCGATGTCGCGGCCCTCGCGCTGCCCGGTGTCGGCCGCCTCTAGCGCCGTGGCAACCATCGGCCCGTAGGCGATCAGCGTCACGTCGCCGCCGGGGCGCCGCACCACCGCCCGGTCCATGGGCTCGGTGCGCACCGGAAGCTCGACGTCGGCCGTGGCCCAGTAGCGCCGCTTGGGCTCCAGGAACACGACGGGGTCGGGGCACTCGATCGCCTCGCGCAGCATCGAGTAGCCGTCGGCGGGGGTCGCCGGTGTCACCACGCGCAACCCGGGGGTGTGCGTGAAGTAGGCTTCCGAGGAGTCGGCGTGGTGCTCCACGGCGCCGATCCCGCCCCCGTAGGGGATGCGGATGACCAGGGGCAGCTCCACCCGCCCCCGGGTCCGGTTGCGCATCTTGGCCACGTGCGAGACGACCTGCTCGAACGCGGGCAGGGCGAACGCGTCGAACTGCATCTCCACCACCGGGCGCTGCCCGTACATGGCCATGCCGATAGCGGTGCCGACGATGCCGGCCTCGGCCAGCGGCGAATCGAAGCAGCGGTCCTCGCCGAACGCTGCGGTCAGTCCGTCGGTGACCCGGAAGACCCCGCCGAGGGCGCCCACGTCCTCTCCGTAGACGAGCACGTCGGGGTCGGCGGCCAAGGCGTCGTGCAGGGCGCGGTTGAGCGCGCGCCCCATGCTGATCTCTGCCATCGGCTCAGCCCTTCCGCGTCTCGTCGAGCAGCTCCTGGCGCTGCCGCCGCAGCATCGCCGGTGCGGCGGAGTACACGTGGGAGAAGAGCTCCTCGGGGGTGAGCCGGTCCGGTCCGGAGAGCCGCTCGCGCACATCGGCGGCCACACGCTCGGCCTCGGCGCCCATGCGCTCCGCCTCGGCATCGTCGAGCAGCCCCTCGCCGCGCAGCAGGGCCTCCAGGCGGGTGATCGGGTCGCGCGCCTTCCAGTACTCCACCTCGGTGTCGTCCCGGTAGCGCTGCGGGTCGTCGGAGTTGGTGTGCGGGTCCAGGCGGTAGGTCTGCGCCTCGACGATCGCGGGGCCGCCGCCGGCCCGGGCCTCGGCGAGGGCGTGGCTGACGACGGCGTGGACGGCCGCCGCGTCATTGCCGTCGACGTTATAGCCGCGCATCCCGTACCCGATGGCCTTGTGCGCCAGCGTCGGGGCGACGGACTGCTTGTGCACCGGGACACTGATCGCCCACCGGTTGTTCTGGATCAGGAAGACGACCGGGGTGTTCCACACCGCCGCGAAGTTGTACGCCTCGTGGGCGTCGCCCTCGCTGGTGGCGCCGTCGCCCATGAGCACCAGCGCCGCCGCGTCCTCGCCCTTGCGCCGCGCGGCGTACGTCAGGCCGACCGCGTGGGAGGCGTTGGTGGCCAGCGGGGTGCACTGCGGGGCGCAGCGGTGTCGCTCGGGGTCATAGCCGCTGTGCCAGTCGCCGCGCAGCAGCGTGAGGACCTCGATGGGGTCGACGCCGCGGGTGACCAGTGACACGCAGTCGCGATAGGTGGGGAAGAGCCAGTCGTCGTCCGCCAGCGCCAGCACGCCGCCCACCTGGCACGCCTCCTGGCCATGCGAGGAGGGGTAGACCGCGAGGCGGCCCTGCCGGGCCAGCGCGCTGGCCTGACGGTCGAAGCGCCGCCCAATGAGCATCGCCCGTAACAGCGCCAGCAAGGTGCCGGGTTCGGGAGTGGGGTATTCGGCCTCGCCGACGCGGTGGCCCTGCGGGTCCACAAGGCGAATCGGCTCCCGGGATGGGAGTGGAGGAGCCGAGCCGGCCAACTCATCGGTGCGCTTCATGTCTTGAATATGAAGTGAATCACCCCATATTGTCCATATCCGGCGGGCGACCGTGGACAGATTGCCGTTCGCTGCCGCTGTCGCTGCAGATCGTCCTACTCGATCTCCGCTCGCGCGGTGTGAGGTGAGACACATGGCCGTGGATCTGGACCCGGTGGACCGGCACATCATCGAGCTGCTCAAGGCGGACGGCCGAATGTCCATCCGCGCTGTCGCCCAGCAGGTCCACATCTCCCGGGCGAACGCCTACGCGCGGCTCGACCGGCTCCGCGACCAGGGGGTGATCCGCGGGTTCACCGCCGTCATCGACCCGGAGAAGTACGGGGCCGGCCTCGCCGCCTACGTGTCGGTGCGGATCGAACAGCACTCCTGGGAGAGGTTCCGCGACTACCTCTGCGACATCCCCGAGGTCGACCACGCCGCACTGGTCTCCGGCGACGTCGACCTGCTCCTCCTCGTCCGCGTGGCTGACGCCGCCGCCCTGCGGACCTTCGTCCTGGAGCGCTTGCAGCGGCTCCCGGAGGTGCGCAACACCCAGACGATGTTCATATTGGACGAGCCACATATCAATCGACACCCGTGACTGTGGCCCGTGGCTATCGCGTGGCTCCGCGGCTTTTCGCGGTCGCGAATACCGAGGTGATCACGGCAATGACGGACCCCTTTCACGATGACCCCTTGCCGTGTCGAGGGCGGCATTGTCGATCGGACGCGGAATTTGACGAACTGCGGGCCGGGGTCCAAACTGAAACGGCAGTACCTCGTTCGGTGAGGCTCCTGCGCGAACACAGGCCACTGGTCCGCCGGTGTCGAGAGACACCGCCGGGCTAGGACAGGCCTCCCCGGCTTAAGGGGTGGCCCGAAGTGGCTTCCGGGCACCTGGATCACGTCGCGCAGTGCCAAAGCTCTGACGTGGAGGTCTTCTTCCTCCCTCGCTCTTGTCGAGGGGTGCGACCGCAGGGCGTTGCCCGCGGCCCTCACGTCACGGGCGGCGTTCACCGATCGCGGTGGTGCCGCCGCGGCTGACCGGTCCGCGGCGCAGGGGCGCACCGGCCGGTCCGGGCGCGACTGGGGGAGGTGATGGCAGATGAGTCCGGGTCGAAGTCCGCTCTCGGCGACCCTGCGGAATGCCGTCCCCCGAATGCGCGCATTCGTGACGCGGTGATTATCCGCGGGTTTCGCGTCCGCTTCCCGTAGTACCACGCCGTCCATTGACGGACCCGTCCGTTCCCACGCCGAACGGCTATTTCCGCGTGCCTGCGCATTCTTACCGCACCTCTGAGGAGACGCCATGACCCTCGTTCGCACGTCCCTGCGCACCGTTCTCAACGAGCCCCGCCCCGACGCGCTGGAGCGCTGGTTCGGTGACGTCACCGACCCCCACGAGCGCGGCGAGGAGCTGGCCCGGCTGGACCAGGACCGCGCCGCGCGGCTGGCCTACCTCATCGGTCCGCCCGCCACCGCCCGGCTGGTCGAGTCGGTGGACCGGCACACCGCCGCCGACTTCCTCGGGCAGCTCCCGCTGCCCACCCTGATCGAGACCATCGGCCGCATCCGGCCCGACCGCGCCGCCGCGATCCTGCGCGAGATGCCCTCCCCGCTGGTCGTCGAGGTCCTGGCGCGCCTGGACCGGGAGCGCTCGGCCCCCCTGCGGACGGTGCTCGCCCACCCGCCGACGAGCGCCGGGGCGCACATGACGCCCGTATTCATCGCCCTGCCCGCCGACACCCCCGCGGGGGAGGCCATCGAGCGGGTGCGGGAGAGCGCCGCCGACGGCGCGGTGGCATTCACGCTGTATGTCACCGGCGACCACGGAGAACTGCGCGGCGTGGTCCCGTTCCGCGAGCTCGTGCTCGCCCCGTCCGACAGGCCGCTCGGCGAGCTGATGCGGACCCGCGTCATCGACGTCACCGCCGACGCCGACCGCGAGGAGGCGGCGCGGCTGCTCAACGCGCACGACCTCGCGGCCATCCCGGTGGTGGCCGACGGCCGGATCGTCGGTGTCATCACCGCCGACGGCGTCGCCGACATCGTCGAGGAGGAGGCCACCGAGGACGCCGAGCGTCAGGGCGGCTCCTCCCCGCTGGACGTGCCCTACCTGCACGCTTCTCCGTGGAAGCTGTGGAAGAAGCGGATCCTGTGGCTGCTGGTGCTCTTCGCAGCCGAGGCCTACACCGGCACCGTCCTGCGGCACTTCGAGGAGGAGCTGGAGGCGGCCATCGCGCTCGCCTTCTTCGTCCCGCTGCTGATCGGGACCGGCGGCAACACCGGAACCCAGATCACCACCACCCTCATCCGGGCGATGGCCACCGGCGAGGTGGCCCTGCGCGACATGGGCCGGGTGATCCGCAAGGAGATGGGCACCGGCATGCTGATCGCGGTGGGGATGGCCGGGGCCGCGATGATCCGCGCCTGGATGCTGGGGGTGGGGCCGCAGGTCACCCTGGTCGTGGTGCTGACGGTCGCGGCGATCGTCCTGTGGTCGGCCCTGGTCTCCTCGATCCTGCCGCTGGTGCTGCGCCGACTCGGCATAGACCCGGCGGTCGTCTCCGCCCCGTTCATCGCGACCCTGGTCGACGGAACCGGCCTGATCATCTACTTCGAGATCGCCAAGGTGGTCCTGTGGTGACGCGTGGCGTGGCGGGCCGGTTGCCGCCCGGCAACCGGCCCGCCACGTGGGCACCGTGTGCGCAGCCGGTCAGGCGCTGACGCCCCCGTCCACTGCCAGGTCGGCACCGACGGTGTAGGCCGACTCTGGGGCGGCAAGATGCAGCACCGCGGCGGCGATCTCCTCCACGGCCCCGACACGGCCGACGGGGCTCGTCTCCTTGAGGCGGTCAGCGCGGTCGGTGCCGGACTCCCCCGGTAGCAAGGACATGGGTGTCGCCACCGGCCCCGGGCTCACGGTGTTGATCCTGACCCCCTCGCCCATGTGGTCCAGCGCGGCCGTCCTCGTCAGGGCCGTGACCGCCGCCTTGGTGGCCGCGTACCCGGCGACGCCGGCATGGCGCACGTGCCAGCCGAGCGTGGAGGAGATGTTGACGATGGAGCCTCCACCATTGGCCCGCATGTGCGCGACCTCGTGCTTCATCGAGAGCAGCACGCCGGTGACATTGATGTCGAGCATTGAGCGCCACTGCTGCTCGTCGATGTCGGCGAGCGGGCCCCGGGTGGTCAGTACTCCGGCGTTGTTGACGGCGACGTCGAGCGATCCGTAGGTCGCCACGGTCGTGGAGATGAGGGAGGCCACGGAGGCGGAATCGGTGACGTCCGCGGTCACGGCCGTCGCGGTCCCGCCGCCCTGGCCGATCAGCCGGGCCGTTTCCTCGATCGGGGCGCGGGTGCGCCCGGCCACGACGACGGACGCGCCTTCGCGGGCGAAGGCCAGCGCAATACCGCGGCCGATGCCGCGCCCGCTGCCGGTAACGAGAACGGTTTTTCCGGTGAATCGTGCGGTCATGAGCGAGAACTCCTGTCGATATCGGTGGGTCGTCTTCGGTCGGGGTCGGTTAGCGGTTCGCCGGGCACGAGTGCGACGAAATTTTAGATCGATCGTTCTTGAATTTGGCCATGCGTCGCCCAGGGAAGGGCGGTGCGAGGGGATAGCCGAATAGCGGCGGGACGCCGGGGCGCTTGTCCGCGGGTCGGGTGCGGGTCAGTCCAGCAGTGCCAGCGCCTGTTCGGCCGCGGCCCGTACACGCCCCGGGTCGGTGGAGGTCTTGCCCGCGACGCGGATGCCCTGCAGGAGTACGACCAGGCAGCGGGCGAGCCCGCGGGCGTCGCGGTCCTCGGAAAGCTCGCCCTGGGCCTGCGCTCGACTCAGCGCACCGGCGATGGCGGTCTCCTGGATCAGCCACGCCGCCTCGACCCGCTGGGCGGCCTGGGCGTCGTGCGGGGCGAGTTCGACTGCGGTGTTGGTGATGAGACAGCCGCGGCGGGCGCCCTCGCCCGCTGCCTCCTCGGCGAACCTGAGGATCAGGTCCCGCACAGCAGGCAGTGCGGGTCCGGGTTGGGAGAGCCGCTGGATGAGGTCGGGGTCGGCCAGCTCCCCGTAGCGGTCGAGCGCCTTGAGGTAGAGCTCGCGCTTGCCGCCGAACGTCGCGTAGATGCTCGCCCGGGCGACTCCGAGGTGCTCGACGAGGTCGGCCATGGACGTCGCCTCGTACCCGCGCTCCCAGAACATCTCGATGGCAGCGTGCAGCGCCGCGTCCGGGTCGAACTCCTTGGTTCGTGCCATGTCGGCGACGCTACACCTATCGGGAACGATCAGTCAAAAATAAGGGGTGAGGAGATCGTCTCGCGCACCGACGTGATGACGCTGGGCGCCCACATCATGGAGATGTGCTCCAGGCAGCGGGTGCGGTGGTTGGCCGCGCCGTCGAGGGCGGTGCTGCTGATCGGCGAGATGATCAGGTCGCAGGGGGAGCGGAAGGTCACGTAGTTCACGCCGTGCGGCGTCGGGTCGTCGGCGTTGAGATCGCTCAGGAACCCCGAGCCGCGCTTCATCTCCCGGCAGGAGGTGAACAGGGAGAAGCAGGCCCCGGCGACCGCGGTTCCGTTGTTCGGCCCTCCGATGGAGACCCAGTCGTCGACACGGTCGGCTCCGCCGAGGAACCTGATGTACCAGCGCGAGGGCAGCCCGCCCATGGAATGGGTCACCAGGTCGACTCTGTCCGCGCCGGTCGTGGCGAGCACCTCGTCGACGAACCCCGCGAGGCGTTCGGCGCTGGTCTCGTTCGAGCGCAGCGAGTTGTAGGTGAAGACGTGCAGCTGGTCCTCGGTATAGCCGTTGGCCAAAAAGTCCCGCCGCATGGCCCACCACTGGCTCCCCTTCCCGGCGAATCCGTGAACGAAGACGACGGGGGTGGTCTCGGGGGCCCGGCTCTGGGCCTGGGCGGGAGCGCCGGTGGCGAACACCAGGGCGGCCGCGGCGATGCCGCACAGGCAGGTGAGAAGACGACGCATCTGTACTCCCGGGGGTGGGGGATTTGTCAGAAGTGTCGGCTATGTACGGTGTTCGGTGCATCGGCGAAATCACCGGTCCGATTTACACGTCTTTTACTGGCGAGTAACTTTGACGGTGTGTTGGATGTGCCCCCCGTCACACGTTCGATCCGTCTACGCGGCCGCGACCGCGAACAAAGCGTTGTCCGGCGCCTCCTCACGGACGCCCGCGCGGATACGAGCGGCGCCCTGGTCGTCCTCGGCGAACCCGGGATCGGCAAGACCTGCCTCCTCGACGACGCCCTGAGGGCGGCACCCGAATTCACCTCCCTGGACGCCCGCGGCGTGCCCACCGAGACCGACCTGGCCTTCGCCGGGCTGCACCGCCTGCTGCGCCCCGTCATGCACCACTCGGCCGCCCTCCCCGACCCGCAGCGCGACGCCCTCGACGCCGCCCTCGGCCAGGCCGCCGCCCCGGCACCCGAACCCTTCCTGCTCTCCGTCGCCGTGCTGAACCTGCTCACCGAAGTAGCCCATGACGGCCCCCTCCTCATCCGCGTCGACGACGCCCACTGGCTCGACACCGCCTCACTCGACGTCCTGTCCTTCGCCGCGCGTCGGTCCGGGAGCGAGGGGATGGTCCTTCTGGTCGCCGCCCGCAGCGAGGCGCGGGCCACCGCCGAGGACCGGGTGCGCCTGGCCACGGGGATCCCCCTCCACCGCCTCGACCCCCTCGACGCCGACGCCATCCACGCCATCCTGGGCGACACCGCACCGCACCCGCTGAACGATGCTGTGCGCGCGGAACTCGCCGCCCTCGCACAGGGCAACCCACTGGCGGCCGTAGAACTGGTCGCCTCCCTGAGCCCCGCCCAGCTCGCCGGAGCCGACCCCCTGCCCTGCGTGCCCGAGCCCGGGGGACGGCTGGGGCGGACCTACACCGAACGCGTCGACCGGCTGCCGGCCGCCACCCGCACACTGCTGCTGATCCTGGCAGCGGGGGAGGAGCTGGACCTCCGGGTCCTGGTGCGCGCTGCCGAGCACGCCGGCGTCGACCTGGCCGCGCTCCACCCCGCCGAAGCCGACGGACTGGTGCGGGCCCACGAGCACGCGATCACCTTCCGCCACCCCCTCGTGCGGTCCGCCGCCTACCACACGGCCGGGCTCGCCCACCGGCACAGAGCGCACCGCATCCTGACCCGCGTCTACGACGAGACCGGCGACCTCTGCCGCGGCGCCTGGCACCGCGCAGCCACCGCACCGCACCATGACGAAGAATGCGGACGCGAGCTGGAGCGGGTCGCGGTGCGGGAACGGGAGAACAGCGGCTACGCGACCTCCTCCCGGCTCTTCGAACGCGCCGCCGAACTCACCCGCGACAGCGCCGCCACGGCCGACCGGCTGATCGAGGCGGCCCGCGACGCCTGGCTCTCCGGGCGCGCCGAACGGGCGCGTACTCTGCTCGACCGCGTGCGGGTACCGGTCGACAGTCAACAGCAGGAGAGCGTGCGGGGCCGCGCCGAACTTCTGCGCGGCCGCATCGAGCTGGGCGCCGGCATCGCCATCGACGCCCACACGGCGCTCGGCGGCGCGGCGGAACGCCTGCTACCCGAGCATCGCGATCTCGCCCTGCGCACCCTGCTCCAGTCGGCCGAAGCCAGCACCCTGGCCGGTGACCACCGCCGGTTCTGCCACACCGCCCAACGCATGGCGGAACTGCGCGGACTCGACGAGCCGCCGCGCACGCGCCTCATGTTCGACTACATCGCCGGGAAGGCGGCGATGTACCGGGGGCGCCATGCCGACGCCGTGGCTCCGCTGCGGCGGGCGCTCGACGACGCCGAGGGTATCGACGAGCCGGATGCCCTCATCTGGGGCGGGATCTGCGCGCTCCTGCTCGGCGCCCCGGTCCGTGCCCATGCCCTGGAGTCCCGCGCCGTGGCCGTGGCCCGCCGGACGGGGGCGGTGTCAGCGATCCCGCGCGCCCTGGCGTACCTGACCTACGCCGAGCTGTGGACCGGGCGGTTTGAGTTGGCGTCGTCCAACGCGACCGAGGGGCTGCGGCTTGCCGAGGAGACCGGGCAGCGCAACTGCGCGAGCCACCACCGCGCAACCCTGGCCATGGTCGCGGCCCTCCACGGGGAGGAGGGCGAGTGCCATCGCCAGGCGGACGCGGCGCTGCGCCACGCCCACTCCCACGATCTCGGTCTTTCCGCGGCACTGGCGACCTGGGCGCTGGCCTACCTGGACCTGGGGATGGGGCGGATGAACGAGGCGGTGGCCCGGTTGCGTGCGCTGGCGAATGCCGGACCGGGGCGGGGGCACGCGGCGCTCCGGATGCTCAGTGCCCCGCACTACATGGAGGCTGCCATGCGCACCGACGACCTGGAGCGTGCGGAGGGCGCACTGCGCACCTTCGACCGGTGGGCCGAGGCGACCGACGGCGACGGCGTGCGCGCCCTGGCTGCGCGGTGCCGGGCGCTGCGCGCGGAGGGGAGCCGGGCCGAGGAGTACTTCCAGGAGGCGATCACCCTGCACAAGAGCGGGTACTGCGACTTCGAGCGTGCCCGTACCGAGCTCCTGTTCGGCAGCATGCTGCGCCGTTCCCGCCAGGTGCGCCGGGCACGGGAGCACCTGTACTCGGCGCTGGAGACCTTCGACGGTTTGAACGCCGCGCCGTGGTCGTGCCAGGCGCGCTCGGAGCTGCGGGCGACGGGGGAAGCGGTCCGCCCGCGCGAACGGACCGCACCGGCGGGGCTGAGCCCGCGGCAGCTGCAGGTGGCCCGCTACGTTGCGGAGGGGGCCACCAACCGCGAGGTGGCCGCGCAGTTGTTCCTCAGTCCGCGCACCGTCGACCACCACCTGCGCAACGTGTTCGTGAAACTCGGAATTCGCTCTCGCGTCGAACTAGCGCGCATGCTCTCTTGAAACGCGGTGGGAGCGAGGGCTTCCGGAGCGAACATCTACGGCATAGCGGGATCATTCCGAGTGGTCCGGGATGAGGCTGGGGAAATGCCGTTTTCGGTCGGCTGGTCCGTCGACGACACCATTACCGGGATCAGGGTCGTGGTTGAATCCGTGACTATTGAGAGAGCGACCATGCGTGCGATTCGCTACATGAGTTGATCGTTTTCTCGTTGGTCCTCGTCGATTCTCATCGCTCCCCATACGACCACTTGTGACTTTCACTTCTCTTATGCGTGCCTGACGCGGCGTTGGGGCGGTGGGCAAGCGGCGGAAGCGGCGAGGCGCGCGTTTTCTGATGAGTTCCGATGAGTCGGCCGGAACTGGCCGCAGGAGGTGGTGGGTACGTTATTGACCTCAAGTGCGGTTGACGTCTTAGGTTCGTGATTCGTACGGGGCGACGCCCCCAGGACCTCGAAGAGGACGGGAGTTCACCATGGCCATCGAGCTGAACCACACCATCGTCGCCGCGCGAGACAAGGAGGCGTCGGCGCGGTTCCTCACCGAGATCCTCGGCCTTCCACCGGCCACGCCTTTTGGTCCCTTCCTGGCCGTCGAGCTCTCCAACGCCGTCACCCTCGACTTCATGGAAGTCGAGGGTGAGATCCGCCCCCAGCACTACGCCTTCCTGGTCAGCGAGGAGGAGTTCTCGGAGAGCTTCGCCCGGATCACGGGGAGGGGCCTGGACTACTGGGCCGACCCGCGCCAGGAGCGACCCGGTGAGATCAACACCAACGACGGCGGACGCGGTGTCTACTTCACCGACCCCGACGGCCACTTCCTGGAGCTCATCACCCGGCCCTACGGGAGCGGCGCGCGGGACTGACGGCGCGGTGCGCTCCGTCTCCGTGGGCGGGGTTGGGAGTGGGGCGCGCCCGCTTGCCCGGTCATGACCGGGGAGGTGTGTCCAGCAGCGGTGGCGGTGGAGCCGCCTCGGTGGGCGTCGGGGAGGGTGGCTCGTGCGGGGCGGGAGCAGGAGTGGCCCGCGCTTCGGGGAGAGGTGTGCCGGAGGAACGGGGCGAACCCGCGAGCAGTCCGGCGGCCACCGACCTGGCGTCATCGGCGGCGTTCGGATTGCCCCCCGTCGCCGCGCAGACGATGGCGCCATCGACGAGCAGGAGCAGCTGTTCGGCGAGCCGCGCCGGCTCGGTGATGCCGTCACGGCGCAGGAAGTCCTGGAGATGGAGCAGCAGTGTCCGCTTGTGCGCGTAGACCGCGTGGGCGACCGGCTCGGACCGTGCACCGAGCTCGCCGAAGGCGTTGATGAAGGAGCAGCCGCGGAAGTCGTCGGTGGTGAACCAGGCCGCCAGGAAGTCGAAGACGGCCAGGGTGCGCGGGCTGTCGGTGTCCGCGGCGTCGACGAATCGGACCAGCGCGTCGCGCCAGTTCGTGTCGCGCTCCGCGAGGTAGTGGGTGACCAGGGATTCTTTGCTGGGGAAACACTGGTAGAGCCGTTTGAGGGAGATGCCGGACGCGGCCCGGATGGCGTCCATCCCGACGGCCTGGATGCCGTCGCGGTAGAACAGCCGACCGGCCGCTTCCAACACCCGTTCTCTGACCTCGGGCAACTCCACGTCATCCAACTTTCGGCTCAGGGGCGCTTGCGGGTGAGAACGCTCGTTCTCTAGGGTACAGATCCGGGGGAGAACGACCGTTCCCTCTGGTTCGTGACCGCATGGATCGGTCGACGCATTCTCCCGGAGGTAGTACCTATGACCGCCCGTCCGCCCCTGCCGCCCTTCGACGAGGAATCAGCGCGGCGCAAGGTCCAGGCCGCTGAAGACGCGTGGAACACCCGCGACCCGGAACGAGTGGCCCTCGCCTACACTCCCGACGCCGTCTGGCGGAACCGCGACGACTTCATCACCGGGCGCGCCGCGATCATCGACTTCCTGGCCCGCAAGTGGAAGAGGGAGCTCGACTACGCCCTGCGCAAGGAGCTGTGGAGCTTCGGCGGGAACCGGATATCGGTGCGGTTCCAGTACGAGTGGCACGACGCTGAGGGGCGCACCTGGCGCAGCTACGGCAACGAGCTGTGGCAGTTCGATGGGCACGGCCTGATGAGCCGCCGGGAGGCGAGTATCAACGACATCGCCATCCTCCCGGAGGAACGCCGCATCTACGGGCCGCGCCCGGAATCGGAGTACGGTAACGCGCTCCCGATCCGCTAGTCCTCGCCACGACGTCGGCGCCGCGGGTCGCGTGGTGGTACCGGTGCTCATCCCACCAGCAGGAGGAAAAGCCGCCCCGGCATATTGACGAATCCGATGGCGGCGGCGAAGATCGCGGCGGCGATGAGCAATGGTGTCGTGACGAAGGCCAGAACGACCTCGAATGTCGAGGAAATGTCGTGGTGGTAGAGCTCGCTGGGAACAAAGCGGATGGTGCGGGACTGCTTCGGCGCCGACCTGTCGGCGTCGCCGGGAATGTGGGTGTACTCGCGAGTGATACCGCTCGGGTCGGTGAAGGTGTAGATCTGGTAGGTGGCGGAATTGCCCGCAGAGTCCCGCCGTTGCTCGGTGTGGCTGTACCGGGCTTCGGTTCGGACTCCCTTCGTTATCACCAGCCACGCACTGCGAATTCCGTTCACGGCGAGGGTGATGAGGGCGCCGGCGGCGTACCAGCCGATGAATCCGCACCATGACATCAATGCCCAGAACCACTCACCGAAGATGATGAGCCCCAGGGAATTGAGGGTGAAGAGCATGAGCAGAACGCGCGTGGCGAGTTCCTGGGGTTCGTGGCGCTCCAGCAGTGGCGGGTCGTCGCGCCGCGGGGCGACGGTGATGGCGCGCTGGTCGGATGGCGGCGGCCTGTCGCCGTTCCGGGGAATCTGAGCGGTGATCGCGGCGGCGAAGGCGGCGGCGTCGCGTGGCGAACAAAGCAGTTCGTAGACGGACGGGTGGCCGGTCCCGGTGTCGCGAACGGTGACGCGCAGACTGCTCGCGTAGGCCGGGAAGGGGTCGGCCTCGGCATCGGTGATCGCCGTGTAGGGAATGTGGCTCACCGTAACCGCATCCTCCCAGACCAGCGCGTGCGGCGTGAGTCGGATGGTCACCCCCGCCCTGCGGATACTCAACGAGGGCGGTGGCGAGGGGTAGGTCTGTTCGGCCATGGCGAGACTTCCTTTTTCCTCTTTAGAGGCAATGATGCCTGAGAAGAGGCTAATAGGGGACACCCCTAGTCGGATCAATGAGTGAACAGCGATCTGACTCACGTTCACAGGGTCGGATTCCGGACGAACGGAGGCTTTGTCCGCTCCCCTCGTCGCAACGGGTGGATGACCGGCGGGTGTCACTCTTCGTTTCCAAGCGAATTCCCCGCGTGATCATGTGTGTCGCTCTGCGTCGCGTATGCCTCGAACATGGGGTGTCGCTAAGGAGATTCGGAGGCTTTCGGGCACCGGTATTTTGGTAGAGCGATTCTCCATAAATCCATGGTGCGACGGGCGTCGATGAAGCATTGGTTATCCAAGGGTTAGAAAAAAGCGGCGGAGTCACGGTCGGGATTGGCCAGCCTAACCTCGGATAAACCAGCGGGTAGGGAGAACGACCGGTCGACGTGGACGTCCCATGGATGGATTGGTCCGCCGCGAACCGGGGACGCCAGTAACCATGTGACCACGAAGCGAAGAGGAGGGCGGCAGCCAATCGAACGTCATTACCGTCGCGGGCTCCGACACCGATCCGCCCAACCTGCCGGAACCATATCAACCGTCCCGGCAACGGCCTAACACGTCGCCCCGGACCCACCTACCCCAAACCTCGCAGACGCGGGGCGACCCGCTCTGCGGATCCCCGACCAGAACAGAGGCGATGACGTCATCATGATCCCCGCGCACCCCGCCCTTGTGCCGTTGACACCACCATCCGCCGCTTCGGAGCCCGCCACTGTAGGCGGCACCGAAACCCCGGCCGCGAGCGGCGGCCGCCGTCCGCCACGGGAGCCGTCATGACGGTGATCGCGACGGCCGCCGAAGCTCCAGAGGCCCAGGTCGCGGTCGACGCCGACTGGGCCGTCCTGGGCTCCTTCTCCCTGTATCTCCTTCTGGTGATTGGCATTGCTGTCTACGCCACGCGCGTGGGATCGGGATCTGCGGCCGGGTTCTTCCTCGGCGGACGGAAAATGAAGCACGTCGTCGTGGCCCTGAGCGCGGTCACCTCCGGACGCAGCGCCTGGCTCCTGCTCGGCATGACGGGCCTGGCCTTCGTGAGCGGGGCATCCGCTGTGTGGTCGGTCGTCGGCTACACGCTGATGGAACTCTTCCTCTTCCTGTTCGCCGCGCCCCGGCTGCGGCGGTTCACCGGCAGGCACGGCGACATCACGCTGACCGACTACTTCGTCAGCCGCCTCGGCGGCGGACGCGCACTGCGGGCGCTCATCGCCGGCGTCATCGTCCTCTTCATGACCTCCTACATCGCCGCGCAGTTCACGGCCGGAGGCAAGGCCTTCGCCAGCAGCTTCGGGCTGCCGGACATGGCGGGCGTGTGGATCACCGCGGGAATCGTGCTGCTCTACACGGTCGTGGGCGGGTACGTCGCGGTCGCGCTGACGGACGTCGTACAGGCCATGTTCATGCTCTTCGGCCTGGTCGTCCTGCCGCTCATCGCGATGGCGAGCATCGGCTGGGGCCCGATGATCGACACCCTCCGCGCCCTGGACCCCGCCCTGCTCGACCCGTTGTCCCTGGGTGTCGGCGCCCTGATCGGCGCTCTCGGGATCGGCCTGGGCTCGCCCGGCAACCCCCACATCATCATCCGCTACATGTCCGTCGACGACCCGCGCAGCCTCCGCGGCGCCGCCGTGTGGGGGACGGTGTGGAACGTCCTGATGGGCTGGGGAGCCGTCTCCGTCGGCCTGGTCGGACGGGCGATCTACGGCAGCGTCGAAGCGCTCCCCGGAGCCGACAGCGAACAGCTCTTCCCCTTCCTCGCCGCCGAGTACCTCCCGGCCTTCATCGCCGGTCTCCTGGTGGCCGCCGTCTTCGCGGCCATCATGTCCACCGCCGACTCGCAACTCCTCGTCGGAGCCTCGGGCGTGGTCCGCGACATCTACCAGGGCCTCGTCCTGAAGAACGGCGACATCAGCGGCCCCGACGCCGTGCGCATCAGCCGCCTGGTTGTCCTGGCCATGGTCCTCCTCGCCGTCGGCCTCCTCTATGTCCCCGGCATCGAAGACGTCGTCTTCTGGCTCGTCCTATTCACCTGGGCCGGCCTCGGCGCCGCCTTCGGCCCGTCCCTGCTGCTGTCCCTCTTCTGGCGAAGAACCACAGCCGCGGGGGCCGCGGCGGGCATCATCGTCGGCGCCGTGACAACGGTGACGTGGTACTACACCCTCAAGCCGTACATGTACGAGCTGATCCCGGGCTTTATCGCCTCGACACTCGCGGTATGGATCGTCAGCCTCCTTACCCGGAGGCCGACCGACACCGACGCGCTCATGCGGGACATGCGGGCCGCGAGCGACGAGCGCCCCACGACCTGAGGGTTCCTCCCCGCCCCTCCTCGCGGGGAGGAACTTCTCCTGGGGTGGTCTCTGGGATAATCGGAGCCGCCGTTCCGGCCCTGCTACGACCAGGGCCGGAACGGTTTCGTCGGTCTTCGGGTCACGTCTCCGGGGTGCCTTCGAGATCGAACCAGACTTCACGGCCGAGGTAGTTGCCGCGATGGCCGAACCCGTCGGCCATCGCCCGCACAAGCGCCAGCCCGCGCCCGCCGACGGCATCCGCGTCCACACTGTTGACGGTGGGCGTCTTCTCCGACCCGTTATCGCGGACGACCACCCGCACCAGCGAGGGATAGAACTCGACCCGCACCCACACCACCCCGCCGATCCAGCTGGACCGGGTGTGCGCGATGGCGTTGGTGACGAGCTCGCTGAGGCACAGCTCGGCGGTCCAGAGGAGGTCGCTGCTGTAGTCGCAGAGGATCATGCGCAGCCAGGCGCGGGTGTTCGGGACCTGGCTGACATCTCCCTCAAAGCAGCCGCACTTGATGCTGAGGAGTGAGAGGGACGAGGAGGAAGAGGACGTGAGTTGTCCGGTCACAGGAATCACCTGCTTGGAGTAGGGGTCCACACCCCGTGTGGGTGTGCTCACACTCCTAAAGTAGCTCCCAAATTTGCAGCCTGCAGTTGAATGAAGCACATGGGGACAACTTTTGTGGAGGGCTGCGGTGGCCGCCATGATTGACGCCATGGCGAATCCGACGATCGGGCACTGGCAGCTCGCCTACGAGCTGCGCAAACTCAGGGGCAATCGCACGCTGGAGACCGTTGGGCGGGACATCGAAGTGGCCCCGACCAGTGTCGGCCGCTGGGAGGATCCGACCCGGACATTGCCTCGGCTACGGGATCTCAAGGCACTACTCACGTACTACGAAGTGACTTCAGGGGAGACAGAGCGGCTTCTTGGGCTGTACACGCAGGCGAAGAAGCGCGGATGGTGGCAGAGCTATGGAGTCGGGAAGCGCTATGGCACCTATATCGGGCTGGAGGCCGCCGCGACACGTCTGGAGTTCTTTGAGAGCGAGCTGATCCCGGGCCTGTTTCAGACAGAGGAGTATGCCCGTGCGGTGTTCGACAAGAGTGCGCACAGCCGGTCGCCTGAGGAAGTGGATGGTCTCATCCGTGCTCGGCTGGACCGTCAGTCACTGTGGAGGGAACGGGCTCCGGAGACCTGGGCGATCGTCGCGGAGTCATCCCTGCGGCATCACATCGGTGGGGCTGAGGGGATGAAGCGCCAGCTTAAGCACTTGATCGAGTTGTCGGAGGACTCGAACGTCGAGTTTCTGGTCATCCCCTTCAGCTCCGGTGGCCACGCAGCTCTGGAACGAGGTTCATTCGTGCTTCTCCACCTGGAGCACATCACGGTCGTCTACACAGAGGGCGTCGCGAGCAATCTGTTCGAAGACCGCCCAGAAGACATCGAAGACCACCGAAGGATGATGGATAGGCTTCGAGCGGACGCGCTCGGCCCGGATCAAAGTCGTCAGATCATCCGGGCTGTGGCCCAGGAGATGTGATCACTTAGGAGAATCAGTGCAGTCCCCGAGCCCTTCTATCTCCATCTGGTACAAGTCCAGCTACAGCGGGACCGGAGGTCAGTGCGTGGAGGTGGCCGCTTTCGCCGACCAGCCGTCCATCCTTCAGGAGAACTGGCGCAAGTCGAGCTACAGCCAACCCCACGGTCAGTGCGTCGAGGTAGCAGCATTCCCGGGCCATCGCGCCATGCGCGACTCGAAGCAGCCGGACTCAGGCCACCTCACCTTCGCCGCTCAAGAATGGACCGCCTTCCTTCACGCAGCCAGGGGCGACGAGCTCTAGAATCTGGCCCGTCGCCCCTCAACGGCTCTCGTCGGCGTTGTGCTGGGTCAGCGTGAGGCGGCCAAGCTGATCAGGCCGCAGCCATACCCCTTGGCTCGGCCGATGCCGTGGGTGAGGGAACGCCGGAACACCTCCACGTCCTTCACCCGCAGCTTTCCCTCCAGAGTCACGGCGAGCAAAGTTACCCGTTCGCCCCGCCCCTCGCCCTTCCAGAACTTGAGCTTCCGGCTATCGCGGATCTCCACCGCATAGGCCGGTGGCGTGTTCTCCGGATCGTCGGTCTCCGGCATGGGAACCGATCCAGGCAGCAGCTCGAATCCCCATTTCGGGGCACGGTCGGCGAACCATGCGATCTGGTTGTTCGCACCGACCAGCGGGACAACCGTGCCGCGCTTCAGCTTGCCGTCACTGTCCCACTTCTCCTCTGAGCTGGGAACCTTGGCCTTGGCCGGATTCACCGTCACCCGGAAGACATACTCCTGGCCCTCGGCAATCCGATCCAGCAGTGGGGCATACTCCCTGGTTTCGGCCGGGGTACCGGAATTCGGCCATCCGTAGGGCTCCACCACGTGGCTGAAATCGGGACGCTCCGGTGACAGCGTCCACAGCACCGGCCGTCGCCAGTCGTCAGTGTCCAGCCGCCACAACACCCGCGGCCCCTCGGCTGCATCCGTCGGCGGGGTCTGCGGGAAGGCCTGAAGCACTGCCGCGTGGATCTTCTGGGGGTTTCCCAGGAACGGCACAGCTCCCTTCCGGCGCGGATTGATGAAGGTCCTGCTCAGATACATACTCATCCCTCCGCCCGGTCGAGCAGGCTCATGGCGTCGTCGCCGTCGAAAAGGGCGTCGGACTGTTCAGCGGTAAAGGAGAGAGCGGCGTGCCGGTGCCGTACCAACCGCTGGGAGAACGTCGGGTTGGATGCCCGCCCGCCCTCCGGCTGGTCCGGCAGCAGCTCCTCGTGTTCGCGTTCCGCACGAACCCCCTCGATGGGATGGTCCGCGGCTGCGTCGACGACGATGGCCAGCGGCTCCCGTGGCATGGCGTTCTCATCACGCCTCCGTCGCCAGGACTGCCACTCGATTCCACTTGCCAGGGCGTCGAGAAGCCGTGTCTCGTTCAGAAGCCCGATCAGAACCGGCCGGTCCGGCGGGCACGACCTTCGACCGAGGAACAGGGGGTAGCGGGGCCGACGCAGCGCGGCCTCGACCTCCCGAAGAAGAGCCCGTTCCTCCTCGCCTTCACCCGCGAACGCCGCAACGAAGACGGCATCCTGCAGGTAGTAGCGTCGGGAGATCTTGCCTTCGCCGGGTTTCAGTCGACCTCCATCGGCCGTTGGTAGCTTCTGCGCCTTCGGCTCCAGCGGTCCGTGCGAGGCCGCCGACATCGTATGGAAGTCCGTCAGCAGCGTCCCCGGCTGATCCACGCGGACGCCGAACCGAAGCGCCGCCAAGTCGGACAGATCCGCACCGCGCGGCCGTCCCAGCGCGGCGGCGCACAGCCCGATCACCCCCGACTTTGTTGGGTGGGTGAGCGTGCCCCGCGTGTTGTGCCGCGTCGCCGCGCCCCACGACTGGAGCGGGCCGCTCAGTCGCAGCGCGAGCACATCAGGCATCGGCGGCCCCCATCAGCTGGTTGATCTTCCCGCGGACCGCGTCCAAGGCGGAGGACAGGGGCTGGGATTCGGGAAGGCCGGTTCCGAACCCCGCCTCCTCGTCGGACAGCCACGCCGGGTAGGTGGCGGTACTCAGGACAGGTGCGGTCTCGTAGGCCTCATCCTGCTTCGCGTGATGCCTGAGCAGTCGTTTCACGGACGTCGCCACGTGGCCCGACTCGCCACCGACCGGTCGCTCGAACGCTCCTGCGAGGCTCACCGGCTGGTCGTCGCGCAACGACAGCAGAACGAAGTCCGGCCGGGTGTTGTTGGCGAACGTGTTGCGCTTACCGGTCGGCATGCTCAATAGGAACGCACGGGCGAACGCGATCGCGGTCTCCGTCGCGTAGTCGGTGTCCCCGCCGAGGTTGTCGGCCAGCGACCGCAGGTCGACTGTGGCGTACCGGTACATGGTCGCGGCGTTGAACTCGACGGTGCCGATCATCCCGGCGCCGGTCTCATCCGCCTCGCTGTCGATGTCGTCAACGGCCGTGTAGTAGTCGAACTCCGCCTCGACCGCGTGCGTTGAGATGGCGTGTGCGACCTGGCAGGCCGCATCGACATTCAGTGAGGGATCGTCGGCGATCATTCGCCCGAACAGGGCGACAGCTGGAGGATGGCCCGTGGCGACGGTGTCACGCAGCTTCAGGTCCTTCAGAACCTTCTCCAGGTTCTTGCTGTTTCCCGCCGCCCCGAGCAGGTCGGCTTGTGCCGCGAGGAGCTTGTCGACGAGACGTGCCTGCTGATCGACGCCCAGGAAGAGCAGGTACCCCGTGGAGACGCGCTCCCTGCCGTCCTTCTTCTTGGGTGTGCTCTTCACGCTGAAGATGTTGGAGAGAGCAGCCTGGGCGATCGCGCTGGCGTGCTCGGCGAGCGCGGGAGCGCGTGTGGCGATCTCCTCGGCGATCTCCTCAGGGAGCCGCTTGGTACGCCGCGACTCCGGGATGTCGGCGCTGCTGGACTCCATCTCCCTTCGTGCGGCTCGTTTCCAGGCCTGGGATGACACGCGCAGGCGCTGCGCGCCTCCGTACACGGCGGTCTTGGGGCTGCCGTTCTCATCCCGGTTGATGTTCGCGGGAGGGACGGACTGAATCGCGTGGATGTCCAGGAAGGGCATGGTCGAACTCCTTGCAGAGGCGTCAGGACGAGGTCGAGGAAGAAGCGTCCTCGGATTTGGGGAACGGGCGGTAGAAGTCGGTCCCCCAGCGGCGGGCGACCCGGCCGCGCCGGGTCGGGGAAGCCCACCCGTCGATATCGGCGGCCAGCCGCACATAGTCGAGCGGCAGCTCGGCCTTGCGAAGCAGCGGGACAAGTCCGCGCACGTGGCCGACGAGCTCTTTCACCGAACGGGCGCTGACGGTGGCTTCCAACCGGCGGACGACGCCTCTGCACTCGTCCGCGTACTGCGGCCCCCGTGCATCCCTCTTCGCCTTGCCGGTACCGCTCGCGTGTTCGGTCTCGATGCGTCGGCACAGTTCCCGGCACTGCGCACCGAGCGAGGGCGAGCCCTCGTTCTCGTGCATCGGCCGCGAGACGGACTGCTGATGGGCGGCGAGCAGAGCCAGAGAATGGTGGATCGCGTCCAGATTCGGTTCCCATCCGTCGTCATCGCCCGTGCCGATGATGCGGGCGATCTCCATGCTCAGGGCGGGGGATTGCTCTGCCGTCCGCCCGAGTGCACGCCGCCAGCGGGCCAGCGTTCCGGGCGCATCGTTGGTCAGGCCGCCCTCCTTGAGGTACAGCTCGTCGATGAGGTCACGCATCCTGCGCTGCCATGGCTCTTCTCGGGCCTGTCGCGCCTGCGCCGAAGGGGGTGTCGGCGTCGTCAATCCGCGTCTCCGTTCTGGTCGTCTGAGGGGCGTCGCTCAGGGGCGTTCTCCTGCCGTGGGTAGGCGTTCGGGAGCCGGTACCGCAGCCGTCGGGAGAACTCGTGCTCTGCAAGCGCGAGGTTCATCGGCAGTGGCTCTCCCTTCTGCCCTTTCGGCTTTTCCTTTCTTGGGCGGGAGCGCATGGCCCCGGGAGGGGCTTGACCGATCAGGTCGCTCGCGATCCTCCACACCGACTGCCACACAGTGCGGTGCCATGCGGCGCGGTAGTCCTCGATCCGAGACTCGTCCTGCAGGCCTGCGACCCAAGCGCGGAAGGGCTGGTCGAGTGCGACGTACAGTCGGTTCTTGGCATACTGCTCCCGTGCCTTCTGGGTGTCCTCATCGGCCCCGGACGCAAACGCGATGTCGGCTGCCAGCCTGCCCAGCGCCCAGGCCGCGTTGCTGGTGTCGGTAACGGCGGCTATCGCGAGGTTCGCGAGCTCCTGTTCGCCGTCCACCCCGAACAGAGCGACCGGCAACGGCAGTACGTCGTCGTAGGTCTCGTCGATGACCGCGTTCTGCAGGCCATAGGCGATCCCGGAGGCATGGACCCGTACGAGCTTCCGGCCGATCATGTTCCGGAACGTCCCGACCTGGCCCAACGCTTTCGGTAGGGGAGCCCCCTGGTCGCCGTGGCTCCCGTCCCTGCCGCGCCCCAGGATGCCGCCGAGACCGCGCCAGAGCTGTTGCCCCGGCTCGTGGCGGATCGGCCGGTAGGGGAGGACCGGTGCCTTCGCCGCCGACGTTGCGGATTGCGTCTTCTTGGCTGTGCTGTACCAGGCTGTGTGCGGTTCCTTGCCATGCAGCGGCTCGTCGGTTCTCAACCGGTCTCCGGCACACACCAACACCTCGCGCACCCGGACCTGGCCGTCCACCTGCTCGGGGAACAGCCGGATGCGCCGACTCGGCCAGGTGTAGAGGTCGAGAAGCCCACGCGGCGAGCGCTCCCGCCAGTTCGCGGTCAATGGAGAGTCGTGCTCCCACACCGGCACGTCGTGGTTGGGGGAAAGCGCGTCGTCGAGGACTAGCAGGTTGAACATCAGTGTCTCCCACAGGGTGTCCCCGGTGGGCACGATGACACCGAGACTGCCGAGCAGTCCGGTGCGGTTGCCGGTCGTCTTTCCGTTCTTGGCCTGGGTGTCGTGGGCGGCGCCTGTCTTGATCCCCGCCGTGTCCCACGCGTGCGCGTGGATCAGCCAACGAGCGGCTTGTGCAGGCGTCAGCGCCTCCGGTGCGGCGTCGCGGTGGGCCGAGAAGATCGGCGCGTTGTTGCCCGCCGCCGCGTAGGGGATGAGGAGGGTGGAGGGCTTTCGGTCGCCGTTGGTCGACTGCAGGTCGGACACCTGGAAGAACGGCGCCTCTGTGCTGAACAGGTCGAAGCGGTCCCGCCACGAGGCCAGGTACTCGTTGATCTGGGGAGCGGGAGGACCGCCCGTGTAGTGCTTCTTCCACCCCCGCTTGTCCCGCGGATAGGACCCGTGCTGTTTGCCGTGCGCCATCCCCATCGACCGGTGCAGCACCGCAAGCAGGAAGCGGAGGATCGCCGGGTACTGGGTAGGGGTATCGACGGTCAGGTCTTTGATGCCGGGGGAGTCGATAAGGACCTGGCGGAGGGACGCCGTACCGGTACCTCCGCCGCCGTCCACGTACGGAAGCCAGGGCTGGTCGACGAGGTTGAAAGTGGTGTGGTCGTCTCTCACGTGATGTCCGTCCATCCCGTCTCGGTCCTGTAGGTGGAGCGGCGACTGCCCTTTCGGGCCTCGCCGGTGGACGTATCGAGCAGCAGCACCTGGAGCCGCGAACACCAGGGAGCCCGCTTCCAGCCCGGTGGACTGGACAGCTTCGCGGTGTCCACCTGCCAGAGCGGTAGCCGGATGGACTGGTCGAGGATGGCGTGCTTCTCGGTATCCGATGGCATGCGGTTGAGCGGGACGCGCCGCCGTGGTGCGCCCTCCTGCGGCAGCGAGACGGTCTCAGCTGTGTGCTTGTCGACGCGGCGCAGAAGAATGACCTCGATGCTTGTCGCTCCGTGCCGAACGGGGAGCATCTGCGCGACCTTCTCCTCGTCCTCGTCGACGTTGTGGTCGCCGCCCAGGTGCTGAACCTCGCTGAGCCCGAACTCATCGAGATCAGGCCGGGCGATGAGGACGGAGCCTGCCTTTCCCGCCAGCTCCCTGACGTGCTGGTCGGCTGCCTCCGCCGCTGTACCCATGGCCTCCTGCCAGCTGGCGGGTCCGAGCGGATGGTCGCCGTAGACCGCCTCGATGAGGGAGGGGACGTCGTCGGGCACGTTCAGTTGGCCTTTGCGCTGACGATGTTCGGCGAGCCGGGCCAGCGTGCGCAGCAGTAGGTGGTGCAGGTAGGGGCGAGCGTCACCCGTCGGTAGGAGGGGAAGCGAGCCCTCAGTCGGCAGCTCGTGGTCGTGTCCCTCGGAGTCGGTGTAGCCCGTGACGATGAGGCGGGGTGTCTCCATGCCTGCTGGGCGTGGCCGCGGTCGGGCGTGGCGGTGACAGCGGCCGGCGCGCTGGAGCAGCAGGTCGATCGGGGCGAGGTCGCTGATGGCGACGTCGAAGTCGACGTCCAGCGACTGTTCTGCGACCTGGGTGGCGACCACGATGTGCCGTGTGGGTCGGTGCGGGTTCTCTGTGGCGGCGCCGGATTCGCCGTCGCGGTCCGGTGGCCCGAACCGGCGGGTTAGGTCGGCGTCCATGCGCCGCCGGTCTGCCGTGGTGAAGCGGGCGTGGGCAAGCGTGACCTCGCCGGGGAATCGCTCCTTGAGTGCGGCGAAGGTCGCTTGCGCGCGGGCCACGGTGTTCCTGAGGATGAGCACGGTCCCTGTCCCCGAACTCGGTGACGCGTCACCGACCATCTCGTCGACGAGAGCGGTGACGGCTTCCGGGGTGTCGGCGGGCTCGGGGTGGAACTCGATAGCGAGTTCACCGCCACGCGATGACGTCGTGGCCTGCGCCTGCAGTGGAAGAGACGGGTGGCTCTCCGCCTCGAAGGGGTCCGACGGATCGCCGAAGCGCTCCCGTTCACTGATGTCCAGGGCGGGAGCCCAGGTGATCTGGGGGTAGCCCGCCCCGGAGACCGCTACCTTGTGGGCGCCGGTGTAGGCGCGGAGCAGCGCGTCGCGCTGGGTCCTTGGAAGTGTGGCGGACAGCAGCACGACCGGGACGCCGTGCCAACCGAGCCAGTGCAGGACGCGGTGCAGGATCTCCGACATGTACGCGTCGTAAGCGTGGACCTCGTCAATCACCACGACCTTGTTGGCCAAGCCAGTGTGGCGGAGCATCACATGCTTGGCCGAGACCCCGGCGAACAGCAGCTGGTCGATGGTGCCGATCACGATGGGGGAGAGGAGCGCGCGCTTGGCGCCGCGCATCCACTGGGAGGCGGTGAGCGCCTCGTCGGTGTCCTCGCCGATGCCCTCCAGCAGTTTCTCGTAGCGTGCGTGCCGCTGGGCCTTGCCGTGCGCCAGGCCAATGGTGGGCTTCGGGGTCTGGGAGTGGATCCAGCCGTCGACTACCCGGTCGAAGATCTGGTTGGTCGTGGCCTGGGTGGGAAGCGCGAAGAAGAGCCCGTTGAACCCGAACCGGGCCGCCAGGATCTCGGCGGCGGCCAGTGCGGCCTCGGTCTTGCCCTCGCCGGTGGGTGCTTCGACGACCATGAGCCCTGGGCGCTCGGCGGCACGCGCCACCTCGTCGGCAAGGAGCTGGGTGCCGCGCGGCGCGGCGATACCGAAGCGGGTGGCGTACAGCTCCTCGGTGTTTTCGGGAGGGGCGGGGTGCCAGACCTCGCCCAGCTCCATGAAGGATCGAAACCCCGCGGCGGTCTTCTCCGAGGCCGCCTGGTACCCCTGCGGCCAGCCGCTTTGGTAGCCGAACATGTCGTCGTTGCTGGCCAGCCAGTCGGCCAGGATGACCGCTCCGGACAGCGCCATTTGCGCGCCGATGCCCGGTACGTGCTTGGCGAGTTCGCTGAGGTCGACCCCGGAAGCGCGCGTGGCGAACAGGAACAGCTCACGTTGCTGGGCACGCCAGGCGGCGTCGCCCAGACTCGCGATGTTCTTTGTCGCTGTGCGGAAGGCGGGCTTCGGGAAAACCCCATGATGCCCACCGACGATGTCGGCAACCCAGTCGATCGATTCGTCCGGCCACCGCAGCTCGCTGAGGAAGGTCCGCACCAGCTGCGCGGACATCAACTCGTGGCGCATGTGCCGGGGGGACGCCGAGCATGGCAGAAAGCGTCTCACCTGCTGAAAGTGCAGTTGACTGAGGTACTGGAACCCCGGGGCCGCCTTGCCCAGGTCGTGGAGGGACGCCAGCCAGCGAAACGCCTCCCGACCGAGCTCTCCTCCGTCCGTGTGGGGCAGGAAGCTCCGCTTGAGAGCGGACGAGAGGTAGTGCTCCCAGAGCTGGTCGGCGACATGCAGGGTGTCGACCATGTGCGCAGCGAGCGGATGCCAGTCGGAGGGCGTATACGTCCGGCTGCCTCTGCCGGTCTTGCCCCAAAAAACAGTCTGGTCGAGGGGAAGTTCAGGTGTCTCGCGGACCATGTGGATACGTATACCGCTGCGCTACGACACGTTCCGTGATTATGTCGGTATTGGCCATTTGTGGCCCAGTGTGAAGATGCACGCCTAGCGAGGCGGTACGATCACCCGCCGCTCGCCTTGGGTTCGTGTGCGTTCAGCCCACGATCGGGCGTTCCTCCGGCAGTTCGAAGCGGCGGACGTGGCGGCGCAGGGCCAGGGCCGAGGCGAGGGTGATGGGGCCGACGCGGCCGATGAACATCAGGGCGACGAGGATGAGTTCACCGGTCGTGCCCAGGTGGGACGTGATGCCCGTGGACAGGCCGACCGTGGAGAAGGCGGAGATGGCCTCGAAGAGGATCTCGTCCAGGGTGAACGGGGTGAGGGTCATCAGGGCCAGAGTCGAGGAGAACACCAGGCCGATGGCGAGCAGAACCACCGTGATGGCCTGCTGGGCCACTCCGACGGCCAGGCGGCGGTTGCCGACGTGGACGGTGGTTTCGCCGCGGATGTTGGCGTAGATGACGAAGGCGAGCAGGGCAAAGGTCGTGACCTTGATGCCCCCGGCGGTTCCCGCGCTGCTGCCCCCGATGAACATCAGCATGTCGGTGACCAGCAGCGTCTGGGTGTTCATCTCGCCGAACGGCAGCGAATTGAATCCGGCCGTGCGGGGCATCACCGACTGGAAGAAGCCGGTCAGGATCTTGTCGCCGACGCTGAGGCGGCCCATGGTCGCCGGGTTGCCCCACTCCAGCAGCAGGAAGGCCGCCCACCCCACCACCAGCAGGGCGGCGGTCGTTGCCAGGGTGATCCGGGTGTGCACCGTCCAGCTGTGGTGCTCCCTCCGGCGGCGGAAGTGGCGCCACAATTCCACCCAGACCGGGAAGCCTAGACCGCCCGCGATCACCGCTACTGCGATCGGGATGTTGATCCACGGGTCGGTCGCGAATCCCTCAAGGCTGTCGGAGTACAGCGCGAACCCGGCGTTGTTGAACGCCGACACCGCGTGGAACACTCCGAGGTAGGCGGCGCGCTCCGCCGAGGCGTCGTAGGCGCCCCAGAATCGGAGGGCCAGGATGAGCGCCAGGGCCCCTTCGAAGATCACGGTGACCCGCACGATGCCCGACACCAGCTGCCGGACGTTGCCCAGCGTCACGCTCTTGGTCTCCGCGCCCGCTGTCAGCTGCATCCGTAGCCGCAGGCGCCGCGTCACGACCAGGCTCAAGACGGTCGCCAGCGACATGATTCCCAGGCCGCCGACCTGGATGAGCGCCAGGACTACCAGCTCGCCGAACGCCGACCAGTGCCCAGCGGTGTCCACGATCACCAGGCCGGTCACACACACCGCTGACGTCGAGGTGAACAGCGCCGCCACGAATCCCGCCGACCGGCTGTCCGCTGATGCCTCCGGCAGTGCCAGCAGCACCGTTCCCACCGCGATGATCGCCGCGAACGCGAGGACGACCGACAAAGCGGGACGCCTCCAGGCGGAGAGGTCGCGCCTCCGGAAAGCGAACGTGCGGCGGGTGCGCCACACAGCCGGGGCGAACCAGGAGACAACCCTCGATGAACTGCGCGGACGCAACCGGGGACCCTCCGTGATCAAAAATTGGGTGCGCTGAGGTCGCGGGGGGATCGCCGTACGCACGGTCGGTGCACCCGAACATGAATCGGGCACGGCTAGACAAACTAAAGCACGCCCACCTCACGGGCAACGCGACGTCCCTGGTCGCAGGCGTGGCGAAAGCCCCGCATGCCACTGCGCAGGTCCAGGTGGCGGGCCACCGCTTCGACGGGAGGTGCGCAGGAGGAGGGAGGTGAATTTTATTGCGTTGTTTACGCCTCGTGGCAGCATCTGTGGGCGGCGGGCGTGTGCACCGCCCCACCAGCTTCACCCCCACCGTGCGGTGCGCTTGGCGACCCGAGCCCTCCCGTGGGAAGGCGCCCAGGGTACCGGGCACCCGCCCACCGCACGTTGCGGGGTGTGGAGGAGGGACCGGGCGGTGGGTCACGCATGGCATCCTTCGACAGGGACCTTGCAACCGGGGGAGAGAAGAGGAGCTCAGCGATGTCCGAACGGTACGGGGGTCAGGGGCGACGCTATGGAGGGCGCCCGGATCACCGTGGGCGGGCGCAGCAGGGGCGGCGCAACGACCGCGGTCCGCGGCCGGAGATCCGCGGCCGACGCGACGACGCCCGCCTCTCCGCCGAGCTGCGCGACATGTCCGGCGCCTCCTACGGGCGCTACAAGTCCCTGCAGGGCGACTGGGACTTCGGCGACTTCACCCTGACCATCGACAAGGTGCAGTCCGACCCGTTCGCCCCGCCCTCCCGCCTCTCCGTGCTCATCCCCGCCGACGTCGCCGAGCTGCCCGAGACCGCCTGGCACTCACCGGTGCGCCGCCGCGCCACCGCCGACTTCCTGGCCCGCCGCGCCTTCCGCACGCTCAAGGGCTCACGGCTGCGCATCGACGTCGGCGGACAGGAGGTCATCGACCGCGCCTCCGTGCAGATCGAGGAGGGCGACCTCCGGCTCCGCCTGGGCATCGAGATGCCCGGCCACGGCCGCCGCATCGACGGCCGCACCGCCGAGCACGAACTGTGCGAGCGCCTCCCCGACCTGGTCGACGCGCTGTGCTGGCCCGAGCTGGACACCCGCGCCGCCGTCGCCTTCGCCGACACCGTCGAGGACACCGCGGCCCTGCGCGACCAGCTGTCCGCCCTCGGCCTCGTCGCGTTCGTCGCCGACGGTTCGGTGCTGCCGCGCCGCAGCGGTGTCAGCGACCTCCCGATGGACGGCGAGGGCAAGGCCGTGCCGTTCACCGCTCCCGACAGCCTGCGGGTCACCGTCGACCTCCCGCACCGCGGCGAGGTCGAGGGCATGGGCGTGCCCGAGGGCATCACCCTGATCGTCGGCGGCGGCTTCCACGGCAAGTCCACGCTCCTGCACGCCCTGGAACGCGGCGTCTACGACCACGTCCCCGGCGACGGCCGCGAACTCGTCGCCACCCGTCCCGACGCCGTCAAGATCCGCGCCGAGGAGGGCCGCCGCGTCGAGCGCACTGACGTCGGCTCGTTCGTGCGCAACCTGCCCACCGGCGCCGACACCGGCGACTTCTCCACCGACAACGCTTCTGGCTCCACCTCCCAGGCCGCCAACATCTCCGAGGCCCTGGAGGCCGGGTCGACCACCCTGCTGGTGGACGAGGACACCACCGCGACCAACCTGATGATCCGCGACGCCCGGATGCAGAAGCTCGTCCACGGCGACCGGGAGCCGCTGACCCCCTTCGTCGACCTGGTGCGGCCCCTCCACCGCGACCACGGTGTGTCCACGGTGCTCGTCATGGGCGGCAGCGGCGACTACTTCGACGTCGCCGACACCGTCATCATGCTCGACGGCTACCGTCCCTACGACGTCACCGAGCGGGCGCGACGCCTCGCCGCGGAGCGCGTCGACGCCGACTTCACGCTCCCGGCCCACCGCGTGGTCGACCCCCGTTCCGTCAACGCCACGGCGCGCGGGCGCGCCCGGCTCAAGCGGCGCGACATGGACGTCCTCACCTTCGGTGAGAACGACATCGACGTCCGCAGCCTGGCCCAACTCGTCGACCCCGGCCAGATCATCGGCGTGGGCCTAGCGATGCGCCTGCTCGCCGAGGGCGGCCTGCTCGACGCCGGACGCACTCTGGCCGAAGCGCTCGACGCCCTCGACGAGCGGCTCGCGACGGGCGGCGTGACCGCCCTCGGCCGTGGCTACCTGGGCGACTACGCGCTGCCCCGCCGCTTCGAGATCGCCGCCACGCTCAACCGCCTGCGCTCACTGCGCATCACCCGCCTGGAGCGGCCCACCGAACACGACTGAGGCCGAGCCCCCGTCACGGCGACGGAATGAGCGACTCTCGGGCCGTGTTCGCTACGAATAAGGATGATGGAGTGGTGCCCCGCCACGGCACCGGACGGGACCGTCGCCCCGCGTCGCTATCCTGGGGCGTGGTCCCGCTGACCGCCCCGCGGGAACCGCTCCGCACACGTCGAGCCCGGGGCCACGGGCCCCGGTCCCCTTGCTCACTCGCGAATGGAGACCTGTCCAGGTGCGTGACCATGCCGACCTCTACGAGCTGCAACCCGGCTTCGACATCCGCGGCGCCGTCATGCTCGTCGTCCTCGACGGGTTCGTGGATGCGGGGTCGACCGGAAAGCAGGCCGCGAGCGCGCTCTTCGACGCGTACTCCGCCGAGGTGGTCGCGACCTTCGACATCGACCGGTTGCTGGACTACCGCTCGCGCCGTCCGCAGATGACCTTCGTCGAGAACGCCTACACCGATTACACCCCGCCCAAGCTCAACCTCTACCTCATGCACGACGACGAGGGCACCCCCTTCCTCCTGCTCTACGGCCTGGAGCCAGACGTGGAGTGGGAGGCCTTCACCACCGCGGTGCGCCGCCTCGTCGAGCACTTCTCGGTGAGCCTCACCGTGGGCATGCACGGGATCCCCATGGCCGTCCCGCACACCCGCCCCGCCACGGTCACAGCCCACGCCACCCGCCCCGAACTCGTCGCCGCGCACAGCCCCTGGATCGGCCGGGTCGAGGTGCCCGCCAGCGCCGCCGCGCTGCTGGAGTACCGGCTCGGCGAGGCTGGCCACGACGTCATCGGCTTCGGCGTGCACGTGCCCAGCTATCTCGCCCAGTCGGAGTACCCGCGCGCCGCCATCGCCGCCCTCTCCTACGTCGCCGGGGCCACCGGGCTGGCGCTGCCCGTCCAGAACCTGGAGGAGAGCGCGAAGGGCACCGACGCCGAGATCGACGAGCAGGTCGCCGCCTCCGAGGAAGTCCAGCGCGTGGTCAGCAACCTGGAGCGCCAGTACGACGACATCATGACGGCGCGCCAGTCCTCCGACAACGCGGACGGCCTGCTGGCCGGTGACGAAACCGCCCTGCCCACGGCCGATGAACTCGGCGCGGAACTCGAACGCTACCTCGCCGACCGCGAGCGTGGCTCGGAAGGTTAGACCCTTGCTGTACCAGATGCTCTTCCACGCCGTGTTGCGGCACACCGACGCGGAGGCGATCCACCGGCTGAGCTTCGCCGCGCTGCGCGGCGTCGCCGCCGTCCCCGGCGCCGCCGACGCCATGCGCCGGGTGCTCGGCCCGCGCGACCCGGAGCTGGCCGTCACCGCGCTCGGCCGCGAGTTCCGGGGGCCGCTCGGCCTGGCCGCCGGGTTCGACAAGAACGCCGAGGGCGTCGACGGCCTCACCGCGCTCGGCTTCGGCCACGTCGAGGTCGGTACGGTGACCGCGCACCCGCAGCCCGGTAACCCGGCGCCGCGGCTGTTCCGTCTGGTCGACGACCGCGCCATCGTCAACCGGATGGGCTTCAATAACCAGGGCTCCGTCGTGGTCGCCGACCGGCTGCTGGAGCGGAGCCGCAGGCGGGGCTCCCGCGGTGAGGCGATCATCGGCATCAACATCGGCAAGACCAAGGTGACCCCCGAGTCCGAGGCGGTGGGCGACTACACCACCAGCGCGCGCCGGCTCGCCCCCTTCGCCGACTACATGGTCGTCAACGTCAGCTCTCCGAACACCCCCGGCCTGCGCGACCTGCAGGCCGTGGAGCGGCTGCGCCCGCTGCTGTCCGAGGTTCGGGCCACCCTCGACAGCGAGGGGTACGAGGAGCTGCCGCTCCTGGTCAAGATCGCGCCGGACCTCGCAGACGAGGACATCGACGCCGTCGCCGACCTCGCTCTGGACCTCGGGGTCGACGGCATCATCGCCACCAACACCACCATCTTCCGCGACGGCCTGCGCTCCGATGAGGACCAGGTGCGCCAGGCCGGCAGCGGCGGGCTCTCCGGAGCGCCGCTGAAGTGGCGCTCGATGCAGGTGCTGAAGCGGTTGCGCGCCCGCGTGGGCGACCGCCTGGTGCTGATCGCGGCGGGCGGCATCGAAACGCCGCAGGACGCCTGGGAGCGCATCCGCGCCGGTGCCACCCTGGTCCAGGGCTACACCGGGCTTATCTACGGCGGCCCCCTGTGGCCCCGCTCGATGCACCGGGGGCTGGCCCGGTTGGCCCGCGCCGCGGGGTATGCCTCGATCGCCGACGCGGTGGGTGTGGACGCCGACGCGCCGGACGACCGGGTGCACGGCTGAGCACCGGCCCACGCGAGCCGATACGAACGGCGCCCCCGCCCGCGCCGATCCACTCGCTCAGGCCGCTCTCGCCGAACTGCGTGGACAGGCTCAGG
>NZ_BAAAPC010000006.1:0-29922 GCF_039530945.1 Nocardiopsis rhodophaea | reverse complement strand
CCCGCCCGGAGGAGATCCGGGCGGGGCGCCGATGTCGTTGCCGTGGTGGTGCGGGGGTGCCTCAAGTCCTGGCGAGCGCGGCGGGGGCGTCGAGCTCCGCACCCAGCAGCGGACCGTCCAGGTGCTCAGGGCGGAGCCGGACTCCGGTGACGCGCTCGGCCAGGGCCAGCAGCGCCGCGCCCGGGTCGGGCAGATCGGCCTCGTCGGTTAGCCCCAGGGCCCGCATCTGGTCCTCTAGCGCGTCGGGGCGGGTGCCGCGGCGAACGCTGGGGTTGGCGGCGTCAAAGAAGGTCTGCAGCACGCCGTCGACGACCCAGCGGAATTCGAAGCGCTGGTCCATGAGGACACGCACCGACACCAGCTCGGTCTCGGCCGACAGCTGGCGGTAACACTCCGGGCGGGTGACGCGGCAGCCGGTGGGCTCCACGACGACGGTCCACCCGTGGACGGAGAGCGCGTGCACCGTGAGTGGCGGAACGCCCTCGGCGCTCAGCCCTGCCTCGACGGCCTCGGCGATCGGTAGGCAGCGCAGGCGCCGCTCGGCCACGCCGAGGCGTCCCAGCGCCTCGGCCTTGGTCAGTCCCCGGACATAGGAGAGGCAGTACGCCTCGGCCAAATCCGGCTGCGTCTCTCGCAGCCAGGCGTAGTCACCTGGACACGCGACGGCCATCGGCCTTTCCCTTCGTTCTCATGGGCCTTTGTGTGCGGGGGTTCCGCCCGGAAAGGGAAGTGCGCCCACTAGACCTCTTCCCTCGAAAAGATCGGTTAAGCGGGCCACTTCAGGACACCGGTATGGGATTGGGGGTAGGCGATGCTGGGTATTGACCCACGCCTCAATCGCGAGCCTCGCCCATCGCCGTCACAGTGCGACAGTGCCGCTACGACATCGTCGTGGCAGCGTCCACGGCGTCCCACATTACGCCTGGGTAGGGGGTGCCTGGTACGGGGGACACCCTTTTCTTGTATGACGCGGCGCGCACCGCTTTCTCGCGGGGCGCGCCGGTCCCTCCAAGAGCGCCGCGGTCAGTCCTTGGAGTCGGACGCGTCCGAGGCGGGCGACGCGTTGCCCTTGCCGTCCTTGTCGCCCTTGCCGTCCTTGTCTTCCTTGGAGTCCGCGCCGTCCTTCTTCTTCTCCGGGTGGCCGTTGAAGTAGGACTTGCCCGGCTCGGTGTCACCGAGTAGCTGGGACACCGTGACCATCGTGTACCCCTTCTCGTCCAGCTGCTTGAGGATGGAGGGGACGGCGTCGATGGTCGTGCCGTGGATGTCGTGCATCAGGATGATCGCCCCGGGCTGGGCGCCCTGCACCGCGCGCTTGGCCACGATGGAGGAGTTGCGGTCCTTCCAGTCGTTGGTGTCGACGCTCCAGATGATCTCCGCGAGCCCCTCCTCCTTGGAGATCTTGGAGACCGCGTCGTTGGTGGCGCCGTACGGCGGGCGCATGAGTTCGAGGCTGTACCCGGTCTCGCGCCGGACCAGGTCGTTGACCGTGTCGAGCTCTGCGCGGACCCGGACCTCGGCC
Source organism: Nocardiopsis rhodophaea (assembly GCF_039530945.1). Lineage (NCBI taxonomy): Bacteria > Bacillati > Actinomycetota > Actinomycetes > Streptosporangiales > Nocardiopsidaceae > Nocardiopsis > Nocardiopsis rhodophaea. The sequence goes on along the minus strand of NZ_BAAAPC010000006.1, from coordinate 28,400 downwards.
TGCCGGGTCAGGTCGGGGTGGTGCACGGTGTGGTTGGCCAGCTCGTGCCCCTCGGCGTATTCGCGGCGCACCGTGGCGGCGTGCTCCCGCACAGGCTCGCCGGTGAGGAAGAAGGTGGCCTTGGCGTCGTACTCGGCGAGGGTGTCGAGGAGCTCCGGCGTGCGGTCGCCCGGGCCGTCGTCGAAGGTCAGGGCGATGCACTTGGACGCCGGGTCCGAGCAGTCGACGCTGTCGTCGCGCACCGGCATCATCCCGGGGACCTCGGCGCTGGCGCCGTCCTTCGGGGGCGTCGCCGGCTTCTCGATCCGGTAGTCCGGGGTGACGACGACGGCGGCGGCCTGGGCCTTCTTGCCGAAGTCGGAGAGGAGCGGGTCGACGTCCTCCTTCGGGATGACGGCGGAGATCCGGCCCGACTTCACCGGGGCCACCTGGCCCTCGTCGAACTCCACGACGAGGTCGCCGTCGGGGTTGAAGCCCATCGAGTCGTAGGAGCGGAGGATCGGGTAGAGCTGCGAGGTGTCCGCGGCGTCCTCGTCCTTGAGCGCCTTCTTCACCAGACCGTCGAGGGTTTCCAGCTCCTTCTGCCCGGCCAGCAGCTCGGTGGAGTAGGCGGTGGTCCCCTGCGTCGTGTCGTACCAGTAGGTCGCGTAGGAGGTGCGCTCGCCCTCGTCGTCCTTCTCGTCCTGGGTGAGCCGGACCGCCACGACGTCGTCGCCCGCGACGCTCAGGTTCCAGCCGATCTTGATGTCCTCGGCCTTGGCGTTGGCGCCGAGGAAGTCGTCGCGCTCCTGGTCGGTGATCTCGCCCAGCCGCTTCGTCAGGGGGTCGGCGTTGGGGATCTTCGGGTACGCCAGCTCCGCCGTGGTGCCGGACTCCTCGGTCTCCTTCGTCTCCTCGGTCACGTCTGGGACGTTGTCGAGGTCAACGACGGTGAGCTCGTCGGTCTTGCCGGTCGCCTTGGCCCGCTCGGGCTTCTCCGACTTGTGCTCGGCGTCCGGGGAGGAACAGGCGGCGAGCGACAGGGCGGCAACGAGCGCGATCGCGATCGGGGCAGAGGCTCGCGGAAGGCGGGGGGTGCGCCGACCTGCCGGGGTCGATGCGGGCGAGTTGGGTGTGGTGAACGGCACGTGGGATTCGCCGGGCGCTGTCTGCAAGGGAACGAACGTCTTTCGCAATTGGTGGGGAGTTTTTTAGACCCGTAATCTCGGTTGCTCAAGGGTCCGGATCGCCGTTGCCAGGGGGTGTTCAGCAGGTGTAACCGGGCCCACCGGACGAGCTTAGAACGGTCAGGGGCCTGCCCGCTGACGTAGTGGGCAATAAGAGCGTCAACACCCGCTGTCCGAAACGCAAAAGCGCAGGAACGGGGACGTTTCGGGCACATGAGGGCATGCCGCATCTCACGTCTCGCAAGCGGGTCCCTATACTGGCAGCCGCGGTCGGTACACGCACGGCAGCCGCCGCGCGTGTCGAAAGAGGGAACCCGGTGCGACTCCGGGACTGCCCCGCAGCGGTGAGTGGGAACGAGAGCCGTCAACAGCACTGGGCACGATCCGCCTGGGAAGCGACGGCCGGTAGGCCCGCGTGTCGGCAACTCCGGCACGCACGCCCACGAGTCCGAATACCTGCCCTCCGCCCGTGGACGCCCACGCGTCCGCGGTTGGTCCACGTGCCCCGAGGGAGGGCCGCGGGCGACGGGCGCTTCGTCGCGCACGCGCTCATGGGTTGCTCCCCAACGGCACGGCCGGACCGTCAACGGCTGTTCGACGAGGGAGAGAAGAAGCCAATGAGAACCCGAACCTCGCTTCGAGGCGGTGGTGTCCGATGACGACGACCGTGCACGGATACCCCCGCATCGGCCCCAACCGCGAACTCAAGCGGGCGAGCGAGGCCTACTGGGCGGGCCGCATCCCCGCCTCCGAACTGGACGCCGTCGCCGCCCGACTGCGCCGCGGCGTCTGGGAGACCCTGCGCGACGCGGGGGTGGCGGAGATCCCGTCCAACACGTTCTCCTACTACGACCACATGCTCGACACCGCGGTCCTGTTCGACCTGGTGCCGGAGCGCTTCCGCACCCCGGCCTTCGCCGGGGAGGACCGCGAGTCCGAGCTGCGTCGCTACTTCGCGATGGCCCGGGGCGCCGACGACATCGCGCCCCTGGAGATGACCAAGTGGTTCGACACGAACTACCACTACCTGGTCCCCGAACTGTCCCCCGACCAGCGGCCGCGCCTGGCCGCCTCAACCAAGCCCTTCTCGGAGTTCACCCAGGCCAAGGGGCTGGGCATGATGACGCGGCCGGTCCTCGTCGGCCCGCTCACCTTCCTGATGCTGGCCAAGCCCGCCGCGGACGCCCCCCAGGGCTGGCGTCCACTGGACCTCCTCGACGACCTCCTCGGACGCTACGCCGAGCTGCTGGAGCTTCTGGCCGCCGCCGGCGCGGGACAGGTGCAGCTGGACGAGCCGATCCTGGCGACCGACGACGGGCGCGCCGAACTCGTCGCGCTGGAGCGCGCCTACGGTCGGCTCGGTGAGCTCACCAACCGCCCCGAGATCCTCGTCTCCACCTATTTCGGGTCAATCGGCACCGAAGCGCTGGAAGTCCTCAAGCGCACCCCCGTGGAGCGGATCGGCCTGGACCTGGTGGCCGGGCCGGAGTCGGTCGACGAGATCGCCGCCGTCTCGGGCCTGGGCGACACCACCCTGGTCGCGGGCGTCGTCGACGGCCGCAACGTGTGGCGGGCGGACCTGGCCAAGGCGCTGTCCACCCTGGGCTCGCTACTGGGCCTGGCCCGCGACATCGTCGTCAGCACCTCCTGCTCCCTGCTGCACGTGCCCATCGACCTGGACGCCGAGACCGAGCTCGACCCGGTGATCCGCGAGCGGCTGGCCTTCGCCCGGCAGAAGCTCGACGAGGTCGTGCTGCTGGGCCGGGCGCTGTCGGCCGGGGACGAGGGCATCACGGCGGAGCTGGAGCGGGCGCGCGCCACCGCCCCCGACGGTGCGGCGTTCGTCAACTCCCGCGTGCGCGCGCGGCTGGACGCGCTGGGCGACGATGTGGCCCGCAACGGGCACGAACAGCGCGGTGCGGCCCGGACCGACGACCCGCCGCTGCAGACCACCACCATCGGTTCGTTCCCGCAGACCGCCGACGTGCGCAAGGCGCGCGCCGACCACCGCGCCGGGCGGATCGACGACGCGGAGTACACGCGGCGGATGCGCGCCGAGATCGACCGCGTCATCGCCCTGCAGGAGGACATCGGCCTGGACGTCCTCGTGCACGGCGAGCCCGAGCGCAACGACATGGTGCAGTACTTCGCCGAGCGCCTGGACGGCTTCGTCACCACCCAGAAGGGGTGGGTGCAGTCCTACGGGTCGCGGTGCGTGCGACCGCCGATCCTGTACGGCGATGTCTCGCGGCCCGAGCCGATGACCGTGGAGTGGATCACCTACGCCCAGTCGCGCACCTCCAAGCCCGTCAAGGGCATGCTCACCGGCCCGGTCACCATGCTGGCCTGGTCGTTCGTGCGTGACGACCAGCCGCTGGGCGACACCGCCCGCCAGGTGGCGCTCGCGCTGCGCGACGAGGTCTTCGACCTGGAGCGGGCGGGGATCCGGCACATCCAGGTCGACGAGGCCGCCCTGCGGGAGCTGCTGCCGCTGCGCGCGGAGCGGCACGCCGACTACCTCGCCTGGGCCATCGGCTCGTTCCGGCTGGCAACCTCCGGCGTGGCCGACACCACCCGGATCCACACGCACATGTGCTACTCGGAGTTCGGCCGGATCGTCGGCGCCATCGAACAGCTGGACGCCGACGTCACCAGCGTCGAGGCGGCCCGCTCCCACATGGAGCTGGTCGACGACCTGGCCGTCGCAGGGTACAAGCGGGGCATCGGCCCGGGTGTCTACGACATCCACTCGCCCCGCGTGCCCACGGTCGACGAGATCGAGGCGGCGCTGCGCGACGCCCTGCGGGCGGTCGATCCGGAGCGCCTGTGGGTCAACCCCGACTGCGGGCTGAAGACCCGCGGCTACGCGGAGGTCGAACCGGCCCTGCGCAACATGGTCGAGGCGGCCCGCCGCGTGCGTGCCGACCTGGCCGACTGATCCGGCCGGTCGTCTCGGCCGCCTGAGCCACCGTCCGGTGTCCGCGGCACCGGGCGGCGCGTGGACCGGGCCGGAGCGCGGCGAAACGGGGGTGTGCGGGCCTGAAAAGCCCGCACACCCCCGCTGTCGTCTCCGTTGCGTCCGCGCGCTTTGCGCGCTCGGCCCTTTAGGAGCCGATGGGGGTCAGTGACGCCTTGCCCAGGTCGAGCATCATGTCCTCCACGTCGGAGAACTCCAGCGGGGCCGGAACGCTCTCGTCGGCGTTGAGACCAGGCGACATCGAGAGCTTCACCTCGGTGGTGATGTTCCCCTCGCGGACCAGCAGCGTGGCCACCGAATAGTTGGACCGCGTGATCTTCTCCGTGGAGAAGATCAGCTTGGCCTCCTCACCGAGCTTGACGTCCTCTTCCTCGTGGACCTCGCGCTCCATGTAGTCGTTGCTCTCATCGGTGGCGTATTTGACGGCCGACGCGAAGTCGTCCTTGGCGCCCTCGACGGAGTCGGACCCGGCGAAGGGGGTCCGGTACTCCAGGGAGAACGTGCCCCAGCTGTCGCCTTCGCCCTCGACGCGCCAGCGGCACGCGGAGCGGTTGTCGCTGAGGTTCTTGCTGCTGTCGGAGATCGCGTACTCGCTCAGCTTGTCCTCGGTGTAGGTCTGGCACGCGTCCTCGGGCAGCTTGTAGGGCGGCTCACCTTTGGCCTTGGGCTCCGGCTCGTCGTCCGCCTCCTCCTTGGGCTGGTCGTCCGACCGCGCCTGGCCGTCGGGCTGCGGGGCCGCGGACGGACTGCTGTCGCTGGGCTTCAATATCACGATGACCACCGCGATCACCAGGAGCAGGATGACCGCGCCACCGCCGATGACGATCCACATCCCGGCGCTGCTCCGCTTTGGCGGTGGAGGCGGCGGGTAGCCGCCGGGGCCGCCGGGCATGCCTGGACCGCCGTAGGGCGGCTGGGGACCCTGGGGGCCGGCGTACATCGGCTGTTCCGGCGGCTGCTGGAACTGCGGCCCCCCGTGCTGCGGGCCGCCGTAGCCGTAGCCGGGCTGTCCTCCGGTGTTCTGGCCGCCGTAGGGAGCCTGGTGGGGGCCGCTCGGGTACTGCTGACCGGGGTGGGGGCCACCGTGCTCGGGCCCGGGCTGGCCGTAGGCGCCGCCGTAGGGCGGCTGTCCTCCGGAGCCGCCTTCGCCATCCTGGGGGAATTGCGGAGGCTGTGGGTAGGGTCCGTTGTCGCTCATGACTCCCCTCGCGCCAACTGCGTGTGTGAACTGTTTGTCCGACGCGCGTCGGCGCGTTGTCGGTTCCATCTGGAATGGCCTGATACGGGTGGATCCGCTCGCTGTGATCCGCGCGAGATGCGCACACCACGGTGTTGGGATGTGACCATCCGTGACCGCGGTTCGACCCCGGGCGGAAGCGATCGCTCCGCTGCGTACCCCGCGCACCCGGCGAGGTGCCGGATGTGCGTCAGGGGGCAGGACTCGGCATTTTAACTTCCGCGATCGGCCATGGTTCCGGTGTCGCGGGAAACGTCGTGGATCGTCACCGTTTTGTGGCGGGAATTGGGGGTGAAAAACGGCGCATGTCGTTTTCGCGCGCTGCCGCACGGACCAAAGGTTCGGACCCTGAGGTTCAGGTTGGCGGTCACACCGAGAAAACGGGACGAATCCGGCGGGATCGTTGCCGGATCGAGATCATATGCCGGGTGAGGTCGGCCGTCCGCCGCCTGCGCCCCCTCGCCGGGGGATACGGTGGGGGTTCGCGGTATCCCTCGATGTCCGCCGACGGCGGACCAGTGATGTGAAGGGCAACAGTGTCTTCGTCGTCCTCCCCGCAACGTCCCGACCACCGTCCCCGGCACGGCTTCCTCGCCTGGGCCGTGTTCATCCTCGCCGTCGGATCGATGCTGGCCCTCATCGGCGGCTGTATGACGGTCCTGTACGCCCCACTCTTCACCGGGGGCTGAGGCCGACGGCCGCACGCCCTCGCGGGCGGGTCTCGGCCGCGCCCGCGAGGCGAGGGTCGGGTCACATCATCGAAATGTGCACGTGGTCGAAGTGGTTCTCGGTGATGCTGCCCCGGTCGGCCATGTCCCGCCAGCCCTCCCCGCTGCGGCGCACGTCCCAGATCTTCTGCCGGTAGATGATGTACATGACGCCGAGCCGCTCCGCGTTGTCCTGGGCGAACTCGGCGATGTCGTAGCCGCGGTCGATCTGCTCCTGTGAGGGCATCTCTCCCTCGTCGTTCACCATGAAGTCGCAGGCCCGGCCCTTGGGGTGCTCGCCAACGACGAAGCCCCCGTCCGGGCGGTAGCAGCCCACGCCGCCCTGCTCCTTCCCCTCCCCGAACTTCTCGATGATGATCTCCTTCATCTGCCGGGTGCGAGGGGTGAGGTTGTCCGGCGGGCCCATCTCCTGGGCGGGGTGCTTGGCGATGAGCTCCTGCACCTTCTCGCGGCGGCCCTCCAGCTCGTCGAGGTCCTCCTTGACCTTGGCGACCTTCTTCTCGGCGTTCTTCTGGGCCTTCTTGTCGCGGTCGATGGCCCGCCTCAAGCGGTCGATCTTGTCGCGTTGGCTGCTGGACAGGTGTCCGACCAGTGAGGCCTGGTCGATGACCTCCTGGGGGTCGTCCTCGACGAACAGGGAGAAGGCGGGGTCGATGCCGCCGCGCGTGTAGCTGGCCACGGCCAACTTGCGGACCTGGTCCTGGGCCGCGTCGACCTTCTCCTGGGTCTTCTTCGCTCGCTTCTCGGCCTTCTCGGCCTCCTCCATGACCCCCTCCATGTCGACGAGGTGGCCGCCGTACTCGTCGCCCAGCGCTTCAGCGCGCTCCTGCAGAGAGCTCAGGCTTTCCTGGGGCGCCACCGCGCCGTTGGCGGTGCTCGCCGTGAGCGGGGCCAGGCCGAGCGTGGCGGCCAGGGCCACCGCGGGCAGGGCGAGGCGGAGGCGACGCCGCGCCGTTGGAGACAGGAGGGTGGTGCCGACGTGTGGGTCGGCCGCCCAGAAGTCGGCGAAGTCGTCCGGTCCGGATGATCGGTCGGGCTCCACGTGGATCGCTCCTCGCTTCTCAGCCGACGTCCGAGGGAGGAGGCTCCTCCCTCGCGGAACGCGTCGGCTCTCGCATGGGGCCGGGACCGGGGCCGCGGTCCGCTCAGGGGCCGGTTTCCGGCGGCGAGTGTCGCTCCTCCTCGACCGCGCGGTCCGGCGTGACGCCCCAGGCACATTAAGGGAGTTCTGCCTGTTTGCCAATCGATTGATCGTGCTTGGGACGCTGTTTGAGTGTAAGCAAGGCCGAGACGGGTGTGGAGGACGTTCGTCGACTCCAGTGGCGGAACCCCCTGGGAACAGGGGGCTTCGGCTACAGAATCCGACAACTGTGGCGAATGTTACCCGCGATCCGGGCGAAACGGCCTATTTCACACCGCTCCGGTATGGTTTCGTAGAGGGCGTGAACACACTCGATCGTGGCAACGTGACCTCCCGCGCCTCCACGCGCGGCGGACGTCGGCGCTGCTCCATGCGGCACCTCTCGGGCGACGGCCGCTGTCGAATGTGTCGCTAGGCCTTTATCTCCCACCCGCACGCGTCCGCGCGCGCTTGCGCCGCTGTCCGGACCCGCAGGCGGACCGGCGGTCGCCGACCCTCCACTCGCAGCGGTACCGCCGACCGCCCCGGCGGACGCGCCGCCACGCCCGCGAACGCGCCGTACTCCCTAGGCTTTGACATGGGCATACGCCGCCCCGATCGGTTCGGCGTGCCCGCTGTCGGGCTCCCCGGCCGTGCCCGGCCACCGCCGGACGCCGCCGGACACCCCCAGGGAATTCTCCACCCGACCCACGAGGAAACCAGTGATAGAAGCTGTGGGCCTGCGCAAGGTCTACCGGTTGAAGGACCGCGAGGTACTCGCGCTCGACGACGTCGATCTCAACGTCCGCCAAGGCGAGATCTACGGCGTAGTGGGCCAGAGCGGCGCCGGCAAGAGCACCCTGCTCCGCTGCGTCAACCTCCTGGAACGCCCCACCCGCGGAACGGTGCGCGTCGACGGTGAGGACCTCACGGCGATGCGCCGCCCGGCCCAGCTGCGCGCGGCGCGGCGCCGCATCGGCATGGTGCACCAGCATTTCGCCCTTCTGTCCTCGCGCACCGTCGCGGGCAACGTCGCCTTCCCCCTGGAGGTCGCCGGTGTCGCGTCGTCGCGGCGCAAGCGCCGCGTCATGGAGCTCCTGGACCTCGTCGGACTGGCCGACCGGGCCCGCGCCTACCCCGCGCAGCTGTCCGGCGGGCAGAAGCAGCGTGTCGGCATCGCCCGAGCCCTCGCCTCCGACCCCAAGGTCCTGCTCAGCGACGAGGCCACCTCCGCCCTGGACCCCGCGACCACCGAGTCCATCCTGGAGCTGCTCCGCGACCTCAACCGCGAGCTTGGCCTGACCATCCTGCTCATCACCCACGAGATGGACGTGATCAAGCGGATCTGCGACTCCGCGGCCATCATGGAGGCCGGCGCCGTCCACGAGGCTGGGCGCGTGCTCGACCTCATCGGGACCCCGGGATCGCTGCTGGCCCGCTCGCTGTTCCCGCTACCGCCCACCGACGCCCCTGACGCGGTCGCCATCACCTACCCGCGCTCCTACGACGAGCCGCTGATGTCGGAGCTGACCCGCAAGTTCGACGTCGACGTCAACGTCCTGGGCGGCGCTGTGGAGACGGTCTCCGGCCAGTCCGTGGGACGGCTCAACGTGCAGGTCCGCGGCCTCAACCGGGACGCGGCCCTGGACTACCTGGACGGCAAGGGGCTCCTGGTGGAGGTGGCGGGACGATGACCTGGCTGAGCGAGCTCACCGAGCGGCTGCCGGAGATGTGGCCGGTCCTGTTGTTCGGCACCCTCGACACCCTCTACATGGTCCTGTGGGCCACCATCTTCAGCATCCTCGTGGGCCTGCCCCTGGGGGTGCTGCTCGTCACCACCGACCGCGGCGGCCTGACCCCCGCCCCCGTCCTACGGGCAGTCCTGAGCGCTGTTGTGAACATCGGCCGGTCGCTGCCGTTCATCGTGCTGATGGTGGCCGTCCTCGCACTGACCCGGCTGCTCACCGGCACGACCATCGGCCCGACCGCGGCCGTCGTCCCGCTGAGCATCGGTGCCATCCCGTTCTTCGCCCGCCTCGTCGAGACGTCGCTGCGCGAGGTCGACCGCGGCGTCGTCGAGGCGGCCCACGCCATGGGCACCCGGAAACTCACCATCGTCGGCAAGGTGCTGCTGCCCGAGGCCCTTCCCGGTCTGGTCGCCGGACTGGTCATGACGATCGTCGCGCTGGTCTCCTACTCGGCCATGGCCGGGGCGATCGGCGGCGGCGGACTCGGTGACGTCGCCATCCGCAAGGGCTACCAGCAGTTCGACGACTACTACCTGTGGGCGACGGTCGTGCTGCTGGTCATCGTCGTCCAGGCCGCCCAGAGCCTCGGCGACCTGCTGATCCGGCGGCTCTCCCACCGCTGACGCAGGCCGCCCGACCCGATCACTATCCCGTCCGACCCATCCGACACCGCAAGCGCCAACAGCAAGGAGCACCCACCGTGCGCAGAACTTGGGGAATCATCGCCGCCACGGCCCTGGCCACCACCCTCGCCGCGTGCGGAAGCCCCAGCGAGCTGGCTAAGGACAACGGTGACACGTCCGATCTGACCACCATCAAGGTCGGCGCGTCGCCGGTCCCGCACGCCAAAATCCTCCACTACGTGCAGGAAAACCTCGCCGCCGACGCCGGGCTGGACATCCAGGTCACCGAGTTCACCGACTACAACCAGCCCAACGCGGCGCTGACGCAAGGCGAGATCGACGCCAACTACTTCCAGACCAAGCCGTTCTTGCAGGAGTACCTCGACGGCAACAGCGACGCCGACCTGACCTGGGTCGACGACGTACACCTGGAGGCGTTCGGGCTCTACTCCGAATCGCTGGAGGAGATCGGGGACCTGGCGGACGGCGCCAAGATCGGCGTGCCCAACGACGCCTCCAACATGGGCCGCGCACTCAAGCTCCTCGCCGACAACGACCTGCTTACCCTCAAGGACGGCGCCGACAGCGCCGCCACGGTAGAGGACATCGAGGACAACCCCAGGAACCTGGACATCGTCCCGGTGGAGGCCGCGCAGCTGCCGCGCTCGCTGGCCGACGTCGACGCCGCCGTCGTCAACGGCAACTACGCGCTGGAGGCCGACCTGTCCGAGAGCGCCAACGTCTTGGCGTGGGAGGACACCAAGGACAACCCCTATGCCAACGGCCTGGTAGTGGCCGCCGACAAGGCCGACGACCCCGACATCGCCAAGCTCGACGAGCTGCTGCACAGCGACGAGGTCCGCACCTACATGGAGGACCAGTGGAAGGGCGTCGTCACCCCGATCGACGCCGACGCCGAGTAGCGGCTGACGCATGCACCACGGGCGCCCGCGCACCCCGCGCGGGCGCCCGCGGCTTTTGGCACCGGCCACCGCGGTTCGCGCCCGCGCCCACCTCCGATAGCGTGATCGCGAAGGCGGCGGTCAGCAGGGGGACCCCGCGGCGGAAAGGGCGGCAATGCACTGGGTCACCTACCTCTCGCCCAGCGGGGGCGCGGAGCGGACCGGAGTGATCGACGACGGCTGCGTCTTCGGCTACCCGGGGCCGGAAACCGTACCCGAGCTGCTGGCCGCGGGTGGCGACACCCTTAAGCACTCCTTCGACCGGGCGCTCGCTGACCCGGTGGAGATCATCGTGCGGTTCGAGGCCTGCCACTGCCCCCCGGTCCGCCCCGCACACCCCGTCCCCGCCCGGGTGGACGGCACGTGGACCGAAGTCGCGCCGGGTCTGGTGCGCGGAACCGACGACGGCGTGCTGCTCCCCGAGGGAACCGAAGCGCTGTCCGCTGCCGTGGGGGCGGCCGCCGTGTTCGACGCCCGCGGGGGACGCGCGGGTTCGACCCTGGCCTGCCTGTGGCGCACCCCCGAGCGGGCCCCAGCCGCGCTTACCCTGGGCCCGGCGATCGTCACCCCCGACGAACTCGGAGGGGGCGACCTCACGGTGACCGCGAGCGTCGGGGAGGAGGCCCTGGCTCGTGCCACCACCAGCGGGCCGCCGCGGCCGACCGACGGACCCACCGGCGATATCCGCGCCGACCTGCCCGCCGAGACGCGGTTGCTGGAATACGGCGAGGAGCTGTTCATCGACGGCGGCCCCTTGGGCATGTTCGAGATCCGCGTCGGCTCCGGCGCCTGACACGGCAAGGCGACGCGCGCGGCATCGCCGACGCCGGACACCGGCGGCCCCCTCCCCGTGTGCGAGGGCCCGGCGCCTCCGCCCGCCGCGCGGTCACCGTCCGGCGAACTCCCAGTGCCACGGCTCGAAACCGTTGCGGGCCCACGCCGGGTTCTCCCAGCCGTAGGCCGGCGCGTTGGCCAGCATCCACTCGTGCTCGACCGAGCCGTACTCATTGACGCCGCCGCACAGGTCCACCGCCCGGCCCAGGCCGTGCGTACTGGTGCCGGGGTGGGCCGCCATGCCCGCGGCCATCTCGCGGAAAAGGCGGACCTGCTCGTCGAGCGGGCGGTAGGAATCCGCCACGCACATCGGGCGGCCGAACCTGTCCTGGAACGCGCCGTCGAGCTCGATGAACGCCGCCGCCGCGTCGGCACGCAGCATCTCGCCGGGCTGGGGGAGCGGGCACAGGGCGGACCTCGGGATCCTCCCGTTGGCGTATTTGCTCAGGTCAACGCCGGTGCACAGGGAATCCGCGCCCCGCGCGTGCTGCCCCCGCCCGCCGATGCGGCTCCCCGGCGCGGCCGCCTGCTGTGCGCGCGCCAGCGCGCGGGTGCGCCGCTGCTCCCGGCCCGATCCGTCGCCCTGGGCGTGGCTGAGGCGCGTCTGCAGCCGCGACTGTCGCGCCAGGATGTCGGCGAACGCGTCCTCCTCCGCCTGGACGGCGTCGAACGCCTGCCTTTTCGCCGCGGCGGCGGCCTTGGTGGCCTCCTGTTGTTCCTCGGCCGCGGAGGCGGCCATGGACCGCAGGGTGTCGGCGGCGACGCCGGCCGCCTTTGCGCGCTTGAGGACCTGGCCGCGCCGGTCCCCGAGCAGCTTGATGTAGCCGGACCGGTCCAGGACTTCCTGGGGGCCGCCGGGCGTCGAGAACGCCACGGAGGGGTGCAGGTCGGCGCCCTTGTAGGCGGAGACCGCGTGCCGGACGGCGGCGTTTCTGGAGTCCGCGTGGCGTTCCCGCGCGCGGTCCGCGGCACGGCGGGCCGAGTCCAGCGCCTGTTCGGCGTCGTCCAGCCGCTCCTCCTCGTCCAGGTAGTCGAGGATGGCCTGGTCGGCGTCGGCGTACAGGTCGTCGAGCTGGGCGCGGACCGCGGCCAACCGCGCCTTGAGCGCGCCGACTGTGTCGTCGGCCCCGACTTCGGCTCGGGCTCCGATGTCGGCTTCCGTGTCCGGGTGTCCTCCCGCGCTCGCGGCGTCCCCCGCTCCGTCGGGGGGATCGGCGTACGCGGGCGCTCCGAGCGCCAGTGCCGCCGCGGCCGACAGCGGCACCACCAGGCCCGCACCGATAGCCATGGAACAGGCCGCGCGGACAAAGGAGGCCATCCCCGACCCACCTGGACGACTCAGTAACGTTTCCCACTGATTCACGAACGTTCCCCCCGAAACACACGTGCGCAGTAGTCACATTGACAGCCGGTACCACGTGTCGCCGAGTACGTCCGGGGCGTGTTCGAAAAGTTATCGATGCGTTGGGACTGGTGGGGCTCATGTGGCATGGCCTGCGGAATCGGCCCAACTGGGGGGATAATGCGGGCATCGGGAGCTATCCGCCCCAAGGGGATCGCGCGAGTGGGCGGATCGCGGGATCCGAGGTCTCTGTGTGGATTGATACGCTATCCACCTCACGTGCACCATTGATGGTTTATGGAGCACAACGCCTCTCACCCCTCATGAGGCGAGTCCCGGTGCGAAAGAGCCTCCCAGTTTCCTGCGCGCCGTCGTCGGCGACAGTAGGCCCGAGCGACTTTCCCGGCGTCACTCAGGGTTCTCCCAAGCGTGGCCGGACCCGACTACTCATGAGGGCCCACGTCCCATCACCCGAGGCGGTGACACGAAAGGTTGCGAGGGTCCGTGTCGACACGAGCGACAGAACATGGAGCCGGCGCCCCGACCGAGGAGCCGACGCACGACGTCGAAGCCGCGCCGAAGCGCCGCGTTCGCTGGTTCGCGCCACGTAACTGGCGAGTCCGCTCAAGGCTCGTCGCGCTGATCGTCATCCCCACCGCCGTCGCGCTGGTGCTGGGTGGGCTGCGGATCTCCGAAAGCGTCGTGAACACGGTCACCCACGACCGCATCAAGAGCACCGCGTCGCTGGGCGAGGCGGTCGTCAAGCTGGGCAACCGGCTGGGCCAGGAGCGATCGGCCAGCGCCGTCTACATCGCCGACGATCCCAACCCGGAAAAGCGCGACGAGAAGCTCCTGCGCGAACTACAGGACCGGATCCAGGAGACCAAGCAGGCCAAGCAGAAGGTCGACAGCGAGATCCAGGAGCTGGGCGCCCCCGGGACCGATCTGGGCCGCAACCGCATGTCCCAGATGCTGAACAACCTGGACAGCCTCGACACTGTGCGCAAGGAGGTCCAGGAGTCCCGCATCACGGTGCTGCCCGCCGCCACCAAGTACCGCCAGGTGATCAACTCCCTCACCGACTTCAATCAGACCATCGCCGAATCCACCGACGACACGGGTCTCCGCGAGAGCGTGCGCGCGATGACCGCTGTGAGCCGCGCCCGCGAGCACCTGTCGTATGAGTCGGCGCTCATGCTCCACTCGCTGATGCGCGGATCGATGTCCAGCGGTGTCCAGGAGGCCATCTCCAGCAGCCGGGCGCGCTACGACAACGAGATCCAGAACTTCACCGGTGCGGCCACGGTCGGCCAGCGCCAGATGTTCGACGACACGTTCAAGGGCCTTGACGTCAGCCGGATGGAGACCACCCGGCTGCGCGTCATGATGCGCCTGGAGACCGACCAGAAGCTCACCGGTGTCACGGAGAACGACGACGCGGACAGCTACGACAAGGCCGCCGGCTCCACCCTGAACAAGATGGAGAAGGTCGAGGAGAAGCTGGCGGGTTCGGTCGGCTCCCGGGCCTCCAGTCTCGAATCCGACGCCCTGTGGCGCGCCGTCGTGGAGACGCTGATCGTCCTGCTCGTGATCATGGCGGTCTTCGGCGTCACCTCGCTCGTCGTCCGCTCGCTGGTCCAGCCCCTGCGCCGACTCCGCGAGGGCGCCATCCGGATCGCCGAGGAGGACCTGCCCGACTCCATCACCCGGATGCAGGAGACCAGCTCCGCGCCCGAGGAGGTCACGGTCGCGCCCATCGAGGTCGGCACCGAGGACGAGATCGGCGAGGTCGCCCGCTCCTTCGACGAGGTCCACCGGGTGGCACTGCGCCTGGCCTCTGAGGAGGCCGCCCTGCGCAGCAACGTCAACGCGATGTTCGTCAACCTGTCCCGGCGCAGCCAGACGCTGGTGGAACGGCAGCTCCGGCTCATCGACGGCCTGGAGCAGAGCGAGCAGGACTCCGACCGGCTGTCGGACCTGTTCTCGCTGGACCACTTGGCCACCCGTATGCGCCGTAATAACGAGAACCTGCTCGTCCTCTCCGGCCAGGACAACACCCGCAAGTGGGCGCAGCCGGTGCCGCTGGTCGACGTGCTGCGGGCCGCCGCCTCCGAGGTGGAGCAGTACGAGCGCGTCAACGTCCGCGCCCCCTCCCACATCTCCGTGCTCGGCCGCCCCGTCAACGACGTCATCCACCTCGTCGCCGAGCTGGTGGAGAACGCAACCTCGTTCTCCCCCAACGACTCCGAGGTCTCGGTCGAGGCTGAAGCCCTCGACAACGGCGGCGTCCGGATCGAGGTCACCGACAGCGGCATCGGTATGGACGCCGATGAGCTCACCGAGATCAACGAGCGCCTCTCCCAGCCGCCCGTCATCGACGTGGCCGTCTCCCGCCGCATGGGCCTGTTCGTGGTCAGCCGCCTGGCGGCCCGCCACGGCATCCAGGTGCGGCTGCACCCGGCCCACAACGGCGGCATCACGGCCACCGCTGTCTTCCCCTCGGACCTGCTGATCACCCCGGTCGAGCCCGCCGGCGGCCAGCCGAGCGCCCTGCCGCCGGTCCCCGACACCTACGCCGAGGCCACGGCCGCCTTCGCGGCCAACCCCGCCCCCGCCGAACCCGGCGACATGTGGCAGACGGGCGACTCGGGCGAGGAGCGCGCCTCCGGGCTGCCCAAGCGGCAGCCCGGCGCCGGTGTCCGCTCCGACGAGCACCCGCCCAGCGGCGAGGACCTGTGGGGCGGCGCAGGGTGGAACACCCCACCGTCCACCCCGACGGACCCGCCGTCCCCGTCCCCGAGCACGCCCCCAACCTCCGAGCCCCCGGCGGTGCCGGAGGAGTGGCCCTCGACACCGTCCGCCGATTCCGCGTCCACCAGCGGACCGGGCACCGGGCCCCAGCTCCCGCGGGAGCGCCCCTCGCGATGGTCCGCGGACTCCTGGGCGGGCGACGCGTTCGGCGGCGATTCAACCACCTCCAGCTTCGACGCCTTCGGCGGCGACCGCCGCGGCACGGGCGACACCGGGGCGTTCCCGGCTGAGCCCGCGCAACCCGAGCGCCCAGTGCAGCCGCCCGCCGAACCGCCCTCCGCCGCGCCCGAGCCGCCCGCTGCGGCACCAGAGCCCCCCGCCCCGGGGTGGACCTCGGCCGGAGCCCCCGCGGGGACGGACGGGCCGGACCATTGGCGCGGCGAGCGCGAGCCGGTGGTCGACCCGTGGGCGCGCGGCCCAGAACAGGCCGCGCCGCACCCGGTGGCCGACCCCGATTCGCGCGAGGGCTACGGCTCCACCGCCTACCTGTCCCGCCGCTACGGCAGCGGGGGAGCGGGGCACAGCACCGTGGTTCCACCGTCGCCCGACGGCGGCGGCGAGGCGCTGCCGATCTTCGACGCGATCGAGTCGAACTGGTTCCGCCGCCGTAGCGGCGGTCCCACCGCGGCCGAGCCGGAGACCGGCCCGATGCCGCGAATGGACGAGGCGGGCAGCCCCGTCGCGGATGGGGCTGCGGCCGCTGCGACGCCGCAGGCCACCCCCGAGTCGTCGGCGCCGCAGGCGGCCGCTCCCGAGCAGCAGCCCGAGGACGAGTGGCGCTCGGACGCCGACCGCGGTTGGAAGGCCGCGCGCTCCGCGGCCGAGCCCATCGCGGGCGGGTTGACGTCATCGGGGTTGCCAAAACGCGTTCCCAAGGCAAACCTTGTGCCCGGTACGGTTCCCCAACCGGACAACGTTCGGCAGATCCCTTCCAGGTCCGCCGACCGGGTTCGAAACCGGTTCGCCGGCTTGCAGAGGGGTGTCCAGGAAGGGCGTCAGCAGGGTGGCGGTCGGTCGTCAGAGGAGAAATGAGCAGTGCCCAGTGCGACCGTGGCCGGTCACTATCCGGCCCGCTGCTTCCGGGCCCGCGGGCCCGGAGCGCGGGGCGGCGGAAGATCACGGATGGGGCATGAATTAGCATCATCCGCACTTCCAGGACATTCGTTCCCCATAAAGTCACTATCGAAGAACACTTGGCTGACTGGCGGCCCCTGCATGGGTGGCCCGCGCGAAGGCCGGGACGGACAGGAGAGCAGATGAGTCAACCGGTGAATGAGCTCAACTGGCTGATCACTGACTTCGCAAACCGCGTGCCGGACGTCGCCCACGCGATCGTCGTCTCCTCGGACGGGCTCCCGCTCGCGGCATCGTCGGGATTCCCCGCGGACCGGGCGGACCAGCTGGCGGCGATCGCCTCGGGGCTGTCCAGCCTGACCCAGGGTGCCTCGCGCGTCTTCGAAGGCGGGGCGGTCGCCCAGACGGTCGTCGAGATGGAGCGCGGGCTCCTGCTCATCATGTCGATCAGTGACGGGTCCTGCCTCGCCGCCCTTGCCTCGGCCAACTGCGACTTGGGGCTGGTCGCCTACGAGATGACCCTGCTCGTCGAGCGTACCGGGCGGGCACTGACTCCGGCGGCGCGTACCTCGTGAATCCACTGAACCACCACGGACAGGAGGAAGTGGTGGCACCTCACAGTAGAGATGCCGGGAGCGCCTCGTGGTTCGGACAGGAAGCCGTCAGTGGCTCCAGAGCGCTGGCGGACGGTCCGGGCGGAGATGTTCCACGACCTAGCCAGCAATCAGTCGACCAACAACCACGGCCGGCGGCCCCCAACGGCCCCAGCTCGCTGGTCCGGCCCTACGCTGTCACCAAGGGGCGGACCAAGCCGAAGTCCCAGCTGCCGCTGGAGGCCCTGATCTCAGCGACGGCGACGGCCCGCAACGAGCAGGGCACCCTGACCCCCGAGTGCCAGGCGATCAGTGACCTGTGCCGGGAGTGGCGCTCCGTGGCCGAGATCTCGGCGCTCCTGCGGATCCCGCTCGGTGTCGCCCGGGTGCTCGTCGCGGACATGTCGGAGCAGGGTCTTGTCCAGATCCGCTCGTCGCTCAACACCGACAGCCGGCCCAACGTCAACCTGCTTGAAAGGGTGCTCAGTGGACTTCGCAAGCTCTAGCGCGGCCGGTGAGGGCGGTGCTTCGGCGAGCGCGATGACGTCGGTCAAGATCGTCGTCGCCGGAGGCTTCGGTGTCGGTAAGACGACGTTCGTCGGCTCCGTTTCCGAGATCGTGCCGCTGACCACCGAAGCGGTCATGACCAGCGCGAGTGTCGGAGTCGACGACCTCGCCAAGACGCCGGACAAGCAGACCACCACCGTGGCCATGGACAATGGGGGAGCGGTCCGCCCTCCCCGTGACGTCCACCACCACCGCCGGGCCGCAGAACAGCTCCAGCGGCAGCTCCTCCAGCCGCGGCCCGTCGGCCAGGAAATGGAACGGGGCATCGGCGTGCGTCCCCGTGTGCGACGTCAGGTGCAGCTCCGTCGAGTTGACCCCCGCGTCGGCGATGGTCGCGGCCGACTCCAGCGACGGCTGCCGGTCCCCGGGGAAGACCTGCGTTTCCGGACCGACAGGACGGCTCAGATCGACGATTCGCGTCGCGCGCATGGTTAGCCTTCCCTTTTCACTTCACCGGTGTGGACCGGTCGTGCCCCGCACGGACCCCGTGCTCATCGGTGGCGCCGTCGCCACCGGGCCGCCGCCCGGCGGCCGTTCGGGCCTCCTCCGGGTTAGCAGACTAACGTGGGCCCACCAACGTGGGCAGGCCAACCTGGGGATGTGCGACGCGTGCCCGGACAGGGCAGGATGAACGGCGATGACTGAGAACGTTCCGCAGGGGCAGCCCGACCCCGGCACCAACGCCATGACCGACCGGTTCCACAACGTCGGGGAGCGCGTGCTGGACGCGCTGCTCGCCGAGTCTCCCGAATGGGCGAGCGAACTGGGCGACCACCGGTTCGCCGACCGGCTCACCGACCACTCCGCCGACGCCGACGCGCGCCGCGCCGGGATGCTCGGCGACGCCCTCGGCGCACTCGACGAGATCGACGACCTGCTGCTGCCCGCCGCCGACCGGGTGGACCTGGAGATGCTGCGCAACCGCGTCTCCGCCGACCTGTGGCGGCTCACCGAGCTGCGGCCGCACACCTGGGACCCCCTTCTCCAGCTGCCGGGCGACGCCCTCTACGGGCTCATCGTCCGCGCCTCCCAGCCCCTGGAGGAGCGCCTCACGGCCCTGGCCGCGCGCTGCGACGCCGTGCCGGACTTCCTCGCGACCGCGCGCACCCGCTTGGAGGGCGGCCCCGGCATGCCGCGCGTCCACGTGGAGACCGCCATCGCCCAGGCCGAGGGCGCGGTCGCGATGCTCGGCACCGAGGTCGACGCGCTGCTCGACGACGCCCCTGCCCTCCGGCCGCAGGTCGGCGCCGCGCGCGAGCGCGCCGTGGCCGCCATGCGCGAGCACATCGAGTGGCTCCGCTCGCGCCTCGACGGAGCCACCGCCGACCCCCGGCTCGGTGAGCGCGCGTATGCGGCGCAGCTGTGGTACACGCTCGACTCCGAGATCTCCCGCGACGCGCTACTGACCCGCGCCGAGAGCGACCTGCTGGCCACCGAGGAGGAGATCGCCGAGGCCGCCGCCGAGTACGACGGCACGCCCCGCTACCAGGGGCAGGTCCGCGCCGTCCTCGACCGGATCGCCGGCGCGACCGCCACCAGCGCCGACACCATCCGGCCGCTGGCCGAAGAGGCCTTGGAGCACCTCTTCGGCCGGACACAGGAGACCGACCTCGCCTCGATCCCCGGCCAGCAGGTGAAGGTCATCACCATGCCGGAGTCCCGGCGCGGCGTGGCCGTCGCCTACTGCGACCCGCCCGGCCCGCTGTCGCCGGCCCCCGGTGAGCCGACGCTCATCGCCGTCGCGCCCCCGCCCGCCGACTGGCCGACCGAGCGACAGGACTCCTTCTACCGCGAGTACAACGCCACCATGCTGCGCAACCTCATGGTGCACGAGGGCGTCCCCGGCCACGCCCTGCAGCTGGCGCACGCCACCGGATACGACGGCGGCACCCGCATCCGGCGCGCCCTGATGAGCGGCACGTTCGTCGAGGGCTGGGCCGTCTACACCGAGGAGGTCCTGGCCGGACACGGCTGGGCGGAAGGCGCCGACCGCGACAACCTCGCTTTACGGCTGATCCAGCTCAAGATGCGGCTGCGGATGATCATCAACGCGATCCTCGATGTGCGCACCCACGCCCTCGGGCTCACCGAGTCGGAGGCCATGGCGCTGCTCACCGAGCGCGGCCACCAGGAAGAGGGCGAGGCCGCCGGGAAGTGGCGCCGCGCCCAGCTGACCAGCGCCCAGCTGTCCACCTACTACGTGGGCTACCGCGAGGTCGCCGACCTCGCCCGGGACCTGAAGGAGGCGCGCCCCGACGCCCGCCCGCGGGAGATTCACGACGCGATGCTCGCCCACGGCTCCCCCTCCCCGCGCCACCTGCGCACCCTGCTGGGCCTGTGATCAACGACCGTGGCGGAACCGTGGCCTGCCCTGGCGCGCGGGACCGCGGGGGCCTCCTATGCTGGAAACCGCCAAGCAGCGGGAGAATGACCGCATGAGCGAATTTGATGAGGTGAGCGGGCGATGAGCGGGTCGGAGCGGGAGGACGTCGCGGGAGGCGCCATGGACCCCGACGGCTTCCAGCGCCTGTGGACACCGCACCGCATGGCCTACATCAAGGGCGACAAGCCCAAGACGTCGGCCGCCGGTGACGGCTGCCCGTTCTGCCGCGCCCCGGGGCTGCCGGACGAGGAAGGCCTCGTCGTGGCCCGCGGGAAGACCACGTTCGCGGTGCTCAACCTCTACCCCTACAACAGTGGGCACCTGCTGATCTGCCCCTACCGGCACGTCGCCGACTACACCGAGCTGGACGAGGCCGAGACCGCCGATCTCGCCGCGATGACCCAGGACGGCATCACCGCGCTGCGCCGGTCCGCCGGACCGCAGGGGTTCAACGTCGGGATGAACCTGGGCAGCCCCGCAGGCGCGGGCATCGCCGCGCACCTGCACCAGCACGTCGTTCCCCGCTGGGGAGGCGACACCAACTTCATGCCGGTGATCGGCCAGACCAAGGTGCTGCCGGAGATGCTGGCCCAGACCCGCGCGGCACTCGCCGAGCATTGGCCAGAACACTGACGACGGTCGGACGACGGAGGCGGCATGTCCACACCGGTGCTGGTTTTCGACGGCGACTGCGCCTTCTGCAGCTCGTGCGTGGAGTTCGCGCTGCGGCACGTGGTGCCCGACATCGTGGCCGTGCCCTTCCAGGACGGCGGCCTTTCCGATGAGCTGGCGAGCCGCGCCCAGAACGAGGTCCTCGTGCTGCACCCCGACGGGCGCCGCGTATGGGGCGGCATCGACGCCGTGGCCGTCCTCCTGCTCGCGTCGCCGCGCCGCGTGTGGCGACCGCTCGGCCTCCTGCTGCGAACCGGCCCGCTGCGGTCGGTGGGCGCCGTCGCCTACCGCTGGGTGGCGGCCAACCGCCACCGGATGCCGGGCGGGACCGCCGCCTGCCGGATCCGTCCGCCCGGGTGAGGAGACGCACGCGCACCACCCGGTGAGCGTGGCGCACCCCGCGTGTCACGGACCATCCGCTCTAGGATCTAGAGAAGTCATGCTGCGAATCCTGCGTCCTGCCGTCGCCCGAGTCACCCGCCCCGTGGGGCAGGGGCTCGCCCGGATCGGCCTCACCCCGAACATGGTCACCCTTATCGGGGCGATCGGTGTCGTCGTGAGCTCGATGTACTTCTACCCGCGCGGCGAACTCTACGTCGGCACCGTCGTCGTCACGGTGTTCGTGCTGTTCGACATGTTGGACGGGGCCGTGGCGCGCTCCACCGGCGCCGACAGCAAGTGGGGGGCCTTCCTCGACTCCACGCTCGACCGGCTCTCCGACGCCGCGATCTTCGCGGGACTGCTGTGGTGGTTCACCGGTGGGGGCAACGACCCGGTCCTGGCCGGGCTGACCCTGTTCTGCATGATCGCCGGGTTCGGGGTCTCCTACATCAAAGCCCGCGCCGAAGGACTGGGTGCCAACTGCGACGTGGGCATTGCCGAGCGCACGGAGCGCCTCATCCTCGTCCTCGTCGCCGCGGGGCTTGGCGGTCTGGGTGTCCCCTATGTCCTGGCGGGCGGCCTGTGGCTGCTGGCCGCGCTCAGCGCGGTCACCATCGCCCAGCGCCTGGTCGAGACGCGGGCCCGGCTGACCGCGCCGCCCCAGCACGCGGGCGACTCCGAGAACGCCTGACCCCCGTGTGACGGGCGCGCCCGCCCCCGACCGGTGGGCGCCCCCGCCACCCCTGGCACCTCGGCGGCCGGCCGGCGGTCCCGACGAGCGGCCCGACGACCCCCATGACGAGAGACGAGGCAGAAGCGGATATGGACGAACGGACCTCCGCGGCGGCCTTCACCGCGGGCTGGGCGCTGCTCCGCACGGTCCCCGAAGGGGCGGGGCGGCGCGTGTTCGACCGGATCGCCGACCACGCCTGGCGCAAGCGGATCGGCGGTGTCCGGCAGCTTGAGGCCAACCTGCGGCGGGTCGCCGGGCCCGACGCCACCCTGGCCCAGCTGCGCGCGCTCTCGCGCGCGACCATGCGCTCCTACATGCGCTACTACTACGAGATGTTCCGCCTGCCGGCGATGACCCGCGGCCAGGTCATGCGCCGTGTCGACGTGACCGGCCTGGAGAACGTCGAGACGAACCTCCGCCGCGGCCGGGGCGTCGTCGCCGCGCTGCCGCACATGGCCAACTACGACCTCGCCGGGGCGTGGATCGCGATGCACGGCATCCGGCCGACGACCGTGGCCCAGCGCGTCCGCCCCGAACGCCTCTTCCAGCGCTTCGTTGCCGCACGGGAGAGCATCGGCATCGAGGTGCTGCCGCTCACCGGCGGCGACGGCAACGCCTTCGGCACGCTCGCCCGGCGGCTGCGCGACGGCCGCCTGGTCTGCCTGCTCGCCGACCGCGACCTCACCCGCAACGGGATCGAGGTCGACTTCTTCGGCGAGGCGGCCCGCATGCCCGCGGGCCCGGCCGTGCTGGCCGAGCGCACCGGTGCCGCGCTGCTGCCGGTCTCCCTGTGGTACGACGGGGACACCATGCGCATCCGCGTCCACGAGGAGATCCCCGTGCCCGAGGAGGGCGACCGCGCCGCCAAGGTCCGGGCCATGACGCAGCGGCTGGCCGGGGAGTTCGAGGGCGTGATCGCCGAACACCCGGAGAACTGGCACATGCTGCAGCGCGTATTCGCCGCGGACCTCGACGACCTCGCCGACCCGGACCGTACCGGGGCCGCGGACGCCACCGGCCGCGCCGCGACGGTCGCCCCGTGCGCCGCCCCCTCCCCAACGACGCCCGACACGGGCGCTCATCGCGCGCCTGGCGGGTGCCACGCGACTACGGTGGACACAGCCCCCGACGTGTCGGCGGATCCGGCCCCGCCGCGCGATGACGACGTCGGCCGGAGGCGGTGACGCGATGCGCGTAGGCCTGGTCTGCCCCTACACGTGGGAAGTCCCCGGGGGTGTTCAGCAGCATGTGGGCGACCTCGCCGAAACCCTCATGGAGCTCGGCCACGAGGTCTCCGTTCTGACCCCGTGCGACTCCGACGCCGAACTGCCCGCCCACATCGTCCCCGCCGGACGCGCCGTCCCCGTGCCCTACAACGGGTCGGTGGCGCGGCTCGCGTTCGGCTTCCGTGTCGCCGCCCGCGTGCGGCGCTGGATCCGCGAGGGCGAGTTCGACGTCCTGCACGTCCACGAACCCGCCGCCCCCAGTCTGTCCCTGCTGGCCTGCTGGGTGGCCGACGGCCCGATCGTCGCCACCTTCCACACCTCCAACCCCCGCTCCCGGGCGATGTCGGTCTCGGCCGCCGCCCTGCGCACCGCCCTGGAGAAGATCAGCGGCCGGATCGCCGTGTCGGATTCCGCCCGGAAAACGCTCGTCGAACACCTCGGCGGCGACGCGGTCCTCATCCCCAACGGGGTCGCGGTCCAGCGCTTCGAGAAGGCCGAACCGCTGGACGGCTGGCCGGGGCCGGGCGGCGCGATCGGCTTCGTGGGCCGTCTCGACGAACCGCGCAAGGGCCTGGGGGTGCTGCTGGAAGCGTTCACCACCCTGGGCCGCCAACGCGAGGGGCTGCGCCTCCTCGTCGCCGGACCCGGCGACGCCGACGAGGCGCTCAGCCGCCTCCCGGCGGACCTGCGGGACCGCGTGGAGATGCTGGGACGCGTCGACGACGAGGACAAGATCCGCGCCTACCACTCGGTCGACCTGTTCTGCGCGCCCAACCTGGGCGGGGAGAGCTTCGGCATCGTGCTCACCGAGGCGATGTCGGCGGGAGCCGCCATCCTGGCCAGCGACATCCCCGCGTTCCGGCAGGTGCTGCGCGGTGGCGAGGCCGGCCACCTGTTCGCCGCCGGCGACCCCGCCGCCCTGGCCGGGGGCGCCGCCGAGCTGCTCGACTCTCCGTCGCGCCGCCGCTCCCTGTCGGCGTCGGCGCGCGCCGCGGTGCGCGGCTACGACTGGCGCACCGTGGCCGAGGATGTGCTGCGGGTGTACGAGACCGTCCTGGCCGGTGCCGCCACCGGTCCGGTGACGGCGGGACGGCGAGAGGAGGCGTAGGGCGGATGGCCGAGCTGCTGGCTGCCGTGTCCGTGGTCTTCGCGCTGCTGGTGCTGTCGGGCTTCTACCTGTCCTGGCGGGCCGGACGGCTGGACCGGCTGCACACCCGCGTCGAGACGGCGCAGGCGGCCCTGGACGCCGCGCTGGAGCGCCGCGGCGCGGTCGTGCTGGAGCTCGCCTCCGCGGCCGAACTGGAGCCAGCCTCCTCGGTGCTGCTGGCCGACGCCGCGGGCAAGGCGCGCCGGGCCACCGACCGCGCCGCGCGGGAGCTGGCCGAGAGCAACCTGTCGCGGGCGTTGCGCGCGGTGGTGGACCAGCCCGGCTTCACCGAGGCCATGGCGGCGGGTCGCGACCCCGCCGGCGACGACCTGCTGGCCGAGGTCGAGGCCGCGGCCAAGCGTGTCCACCTGGCGCGGCGCTTCTACAACGACGGCGTCGCGAGCATCCGCGAGGCCCGATCCAGCCGTCTGGTCAGCGTCTTCCGGCTGGCCGGGCACGCGCCCATGCCGGAGTTCTTCGAGATGGACGACGAGCCCCCGGCCTGGGGGCGCGGGGCCTGAGGCGCGGCTCCGGGGAGGCGGGGCAGGACAGAGTGTCGAGCACCGTAGGCGAAAGGCGCCGAAATGTCCTGAGAAAGGTGGGGAGGAGAGGATCTAGTATGGGGAGTGAAGAAGCCCGGATGCGGACCAGTCTCGGCGCATCGCGGGCGGGTAATCCCCTCTCCGCTGAAGAACTTGGGAGTCCGCCACCGTGGCCAACACCGTTGAGAACTCGACCGAGAGCACCGTGGGTACCACCCGCGTCAAGCGCGGCATGGCAGAGCAGCTCAAGAACGGCGTGATCATGGACGTGGTCACCCCGGAGCAGGCCAAGATCGCCGAGGACGCCGGTGCCGTCGCGGTCATGGCCCTGGAGCGCGTCCCCGCCGACATCCGCAAGGACGGCGGAGTGGCCCGGATGTCCGACCCGGACATGATCGACGGCATCGTCGAGGCCGTCTCCATCCCGGTCATGGCCAAGGCCCGTATCGGTCACTTCGTCGAGGCGCAGGTCCTGCAGTCCCTGGGTGTCGACTTCATCGACGAGTCGGAGGTCCTCACCCCGGCCGACGAGGCCCACCACATCGACAAGTGGGCCTTCACCGTTCCGTTCGTCTGCGGCGCCACCAACATCGGCGAGGCACTGCGCCGCATCGCCGAGGGCGCGGCCATGATCCGCTCCAAGGGCGAGGCCGGGACCGGCAACGTAGTCGAGGCCACCCGGCACATGCGGTCCATCCGCTCCGAGATCAAGCGCCTGGGCACCCTCGACGAGGCCGAGCTGTTCGGCGCGGCCAAGGAGATGCGGGCGCCGTACGACATCGTCAAGGAGGTCGCGCGCCTGGGCAAGCTCCCGGTCCCGCTGTTCTCCGCCGGCGGCGTGGCCACCCCGGCCGACGCGGCCCTGATGCGCCAGCTCGGCGCCGAGAGCGTCTTCGTCGGCTCCGGCATCTTCAAGTCGGGCGACCCGGCCAAACGCGCCGACGCCATCGTGCAGGCCACGCTGCACTACAACGACCCCGAGGTCATCGCCAAGGTCTCCCGCGGCCTGGGCGGTGCCATGGTCGGTATCAACCTCGACGAGCTCGACGAGACCCAGCGCTACGCCGGGCGCGGTTGGTAGCCGGCCACCGTTTTCCGCGTCGGCGCGACCGGCGCCGCACCGAGGCCGACCGCCGCCGGCCGTCCCCGGGCGGCGCGTCCGGCTCTGTGCCCAGGTCCGCGATCCGGCGGCCGGAGCAGAAACCCTCAGCCCGGCCGCCATGTGTCGTGTCCGGATCGCCAGAGCATCTAGGCTGGTGAATTGGGCAGCCGGACACAGCGTGCCCCGGCCCACGCCCCAGCACCGTGAATTCCGAGCGAGGTAGTTCGTTGACCGCCACACCCACCATCGGGGTCCTCGCCCTCCAGGGCGACACCGCCGAACACCTGCGTGTCCTCGAAGGGCTCGGCGTCCCCGCGCGCCCGGTCCTGCGTCCCGAGGAACTCGACGAGGTCGACGGCCTGGTCCTCCCTGGTGGAGAGTCGACCACGATGTCCAAGCTCGCGGTGCGCTACGAGCTGATGGAACCGATGCGCAAGCGCATCCACGAAGGGCTGCCCGCCTACGGTACGTGCGCGGGGATGATCCTGCTGGCCGACCGCATCCTGGACGGCGCCGCGGACCAGGAGACCGTCGGCGGGATCGACATGACGGTGCGGCGCAACGCCTTCGGTCGGCAGACCGAGTCCTTCGAGTCGCCGATCGAGATCGCGGGGGTCGACGGAGGGCCGCTGGAGGCGGTGTTCATCCGGGCGCCCTGGGTCGAGTCCGTCAGCGCCGACGTCGACGTGATCGGCCAGGTCACCCACGGAGAACGCGCCGGTAGGATCGTCGCGGTCCGACAGGGGGGCCTGCTGGCCACGTCATTCCATCCCGAACTCACCGGGGACGCGCGTATCCACCGGCTCTTCGTCGACATGGTGAAAGGAAACGCATGAGCGGCCACTCCAAGTGGGCCACCACGAAGCACAAGAAAGCCGTCATCGACGCCAAGCGAGGCAAGCTCTTCGCCAAGCTGGTCAAGAACGTCGAGGTGGCCGCGCGTACTGGTGGTGGCGACCCGGATGGCAACCCGACGCTGTTCGACGCCATCCAGAAGGCGAAGAAGAACTCGGTGCCGCTGGACAACATCGAGCGCGCGCGCAAGCGCGGTTCCGGTGAGGAGGCCGGTGGGGCCAACTGGGAAACCGTCATGTACGAGGGCTACGCCCCCGGCGGCGTGGCGCTGCTCGTCGAGTGCCTCACCGACAACCGCAACCGCGCGGCCTCCGAGGTACGCGTCGCGGTCACTCGCAACGGCGGTTCCATGGCCGACGCCGGTTCGGTGTCCTACCTGTTCAGCCGCAAGGGCGTGGTGATCGTCCCCAAGGACGGCACCACCGAGGACGACGTCACGCTCGCTGTGCTGGAGGCCGGTGCCGAGGACGTCAACGACCTGGGCGAGTCCTTCGAGGTCGTCTGCGAGGCCACCGACCTGGTGGACGTCCGCACGGCCCTGCAGGAGGCCGGTATCGACTACGAGTCGGCCGAAACCTCGTTCCTGCCGAGCATGGAGGTGCCCGTGGGCGAGGACGACGCCAAGAAGGTGATGCGCGTCGTCGACGCCCTTGAGGACTCCGACGACGTACAGAACGTGTACACCAACGCCGACATCCCGGACGAGATCATGGCGAAGATCGGCTGACCGACGGCCGAGCGCACACCCCGTCCGTCCTTCCGCCTCGGGCCCCGCTGTTCGCAGCGGGGCCCGAGGCGTTGCCGCTTCCGCCACGCTTACGCCCCGCGCCCCGCTCCCCCGGACCGGGGGAGCGGTGCCATGGGGTTACGGCCTGGGCGTGCGTCGTGACCGCAGCGGGGGCCGATATGGTGGGCGACGCTGAATCGCGGCCGCCGTGTCCATCGGCCGCGGCGTCCGCAGTCCCCCTCCGAACGACGATGAGGAACCAAGGCTGATGAATGCCCCCGGCGACTACCCCTACGACCCATCCCAGCAGTACGGGTACCACCAGCAGCCACCGCCCGGCGGCCCCGGCGCACCACCGCCCGGCGGTGCCTACGGGCCGGGTGCCCCGCCCCCGCCGCCGGGCGCGCCCGGGCAGCGCATGCCGACGGAGAAGGGCTTCTTCGGGTCGCTGTTCGACTTCTCCTTCCGGGAGTTCGTCACCTCCAAGGTCATCAAGCTGCTGTACGTCCTCTGGCTGGTGCTGATCGGCATCTTCACCCTGAGCGGCGTCATCACCTCGTTCACCATCATGGCGATCGAGCCCCTCAGCGGGTTCCTCGCCCTGCTCGGTGCCGTCCTCGGCGGTGCGATCGCCGTGCTCATCACCCGCGTCGGCCTCGAACTGCTCATCGTCGTCTTCCGCATCAGTGAGGACCTCTCAGCCATCCGCAAGCGCGGCGGCTTCTAGCTTGTTGTTTTACCTGCTTGCTTGTGTCCAGGGCGGCTTGTAGTGCCCGTTTTGTTCTTCTTCGGGACGCCGTAGCGGGGTGCGGGACGCTTGTTCGGGCTCCCCGCAGGGCGCCCGGGACCC